>NZ_JBITTH010000023.1:0-168087 GCF_044541755.1 Streptomyces sp. NPDC085524 | reverse complement strand
CCTCGCGAAGGGCCTCGACCCGGGTCGGTGTGGCTGCGGGCGGGTTCGGCAACGAGGCCATGGTGATGCTCCCTGGGATGCGACGGCTGTCGGCTTTGCACCCTCTCTGTGTCAAGGGTGCACTCGGCCAGAGTAACCGCGTGGACCTGCCCCGGTGCGGCCGTCCCACTGGGCGGACTGCATCCTGTGCGCGGGGCATCCGAAGGGTGTTCCGGGGTGGGGTGGGGCGCCGTGCGTCGCGGCGGGACGGCCTCATCATGCACGAGGTCGACATCGACCGATAGTGTTCAGCATTGTCGAACTACGTCAGCAGGAGGCTGCGCGATGGCACGGAACATCCAGTCGCTCGAACGAGCCGCTGCGATGCTGCGACTTCTGGCGGGCGGGGAGCGCCGGCTGGGACTGTCGGACGTGGCGTCCGCCCTGGGCCTGGCCAAGGGCACGGCGCACGGCATCCTGCGCACCCTGCAGGCGGAGGGTTTCGTCGAGCAGGACCCGGCCTCGGGCCGCTATCAGCTGGGCGCCGAGCTGCTGCGCCTGGGGAACAGCTATCTGGACGTGCACGAGCTGCGCGCCCGCGCCCTGGTGTGGACGGACGATCTGGCCCGGGCGAGCGGCGAGAGCGTGTACGTGGGGGTGCTGCACAAGAGCGGGGTGCTGATCATGCACCACGTGTTCCGGCCCGACGACAGCCGCCAGGTGCTGGAGGTGGGGGCCATGCAGCCGCTGCACTCGACGGCCCTGGGGAAGGTGCTGTCCGCCTACGACCCGGTGGCGCACACGGAGGCGCTGGAGGTGGAGCGCGAGGCGTTCACCCCCCGCACGGTCACGGACCCGATCGGGTTCGAGGAGGTCCTCGGGCTGACCCGGGCGCGGGGCTGGGCCTCTGACGTGGAGGAGACCTGGGAGGGCATCGCCTCGGTCGCGGCGCCCATCCACGACCGGCGCAGGATGCCGGTCGGCGCGGTCGCCGTGGCGGGGGCCGTGGAGCGGGTCTGCGGGGAGGCCGGGGAGCCGCGTGCGGCCCTGGTGGCCTCCGTACGGGACTGCGCACGGTCGGTTTCGCGCGATCTGGGGGCAGGCCGGTTCTGAGCTTGACCTGACCCGTTTGCCCCACCCATGACCCACCCGGCGCGGCTTCGAGCTGCATATGGGTGGGTTTTGTCGTTTACTGATCATGGATTGGCCGGATTTGGTCGCTCGAACCGAGTGGTAACGATCCGGTTCTTTGACCTGGCCAGGCCTTGACGGGTTCTTCACACAGGCGGAAAACTGCCGTTCATCGGTCGGCAATGTCGAACACCTACCGGCAATACGCGTTAGGATGCGACAAGGCCAAGGACCGGTGCAGCACTCACCGAGTGCGCGGAACCACCGGAGGTACGCCGGTGTCCGCCCACCCCTGGACGTAAGACAAAGGAGTCGCGGGTGTCCAGCTCCGACATCTTCATCGGCGAGACCATCGGTACCGCCCTGCTCACTCTGCTCGGCGGTGGCGTCTGCGCCGCCCTCACGCTCAAGAGCTCCAAGGCCCGCGGCGCGGGCTGGCTCGCGATCACCTTCGGCTGGGGCTTCGCGGTCCTGATCGCCGCCTACGTCTCCGCGCCGCTCTCCGGTGCGCACCTCAACCCGGCGGTCACCGTCGGCATCGCCGTCAAGACCGGCGAGTGGGGCGACGTCCCCGTCTACTTCGCGGGCCAGCTGCTCGGCGCCATGCTCGGCGCGGTCCTGATGTGGATCACCTACTACGGCCAGTTCCGCGTGCACCTGGCGGACCCGGAGAACATCAAGGACGCGCGCCTCGGTCCCGAGGACCCGCACCCGCACGACGTGGCCGGCCCGGTGCTCGGCATCTTCTCGACCGGCCCCGAGATCCGCAACGTCGTCCAGAACATGGCGACGGAGATCATCGGCACCTTCGTCCTGGTCATCGCGATCCTGACCCAGGGCCTCCAGGACGGCGGCAAGGGCCTCGGCGTCATCGGCGTCCTGATCACCTCCTTCGTGGTCGTCGGCATCGGCCTCTCGCTGGGCGGTCCGACCGGTTACGCCATCAACCCGGTCCGCGACCTCGGTCCCCGCATCGTCCACGCCCTGCTCCCGCTGCCCAACAAGGGCGGCTCGGACTGGGGGTACTCCTGGATCCCGGTCGTCGGCCCGCTCGTCGGTGCCGCACTCGCCGGCGGTCTGTACAACATCGCGTTCGCCTGATCAGCATCGGCCCGCGCTCGTAAGATCCGCACCGCATCCTGATTCCGCCTACTCATAGACCTGCCAGGAGCAGCCACATGACCAGCAGCACCGGCCCCTTCATCGCCGCGATCGACCAGGGCACCACCTCCTCCCGCTGCATCGTCTTCGACCGCGACGGCCGCATCGTCGCCGTCGACCAGAAGGAGCACGAGCAGATCTTCCCGAAGCCGGGCTGGGTCGAGCACGACGCCAACGAGATCTGGACCAACGTCCAGGAGGTCGTCGCCGGGGCCATCGCCAAGGCCGCCCAGGACATTCCGGGCTTTACCGCTGCCGACGTCAAGGCCGTCGGCATCACCAACCAGCGCGAGACCACCGTCCTGTGGGACAAGAACACCGGCGAGCCGGTGCACAACGCGCTGGTCTGGCAGGACACCCGCACCGACGCCCTGTGCAAGGAGCTCGGCCGCAACGTCGGCCAGGACCGCTTCCGCCGCGAGACGGGCCTGCCGCTGGCGAGCTACTTCGCCGGCCCCAAGGTCCGCTGGCTGCTCGACAACGTCGAGGGCCTGCGCGAGCGCGCCGAGGCCGGGGACATCCTCTTCGGCACCATGGACTCCTGGGTCATCTGGAACCTCACCGGCGGCGCCCAGGGCGGTCACCACGTCACCGACGTGACCAACGCCTCGCGCACCATGCTGATGAACCTGCACACCCTGGCCTGGGACGAGAAGATCGCCGAGTCGATGGGCGTCCCGCTCAACGTGCTCCCCGAGATCAAGTCCTCCGCCGAGGTCTACGGCCACGTCAAGGAGGGCGTCCTCGCGGGTGTCCCGGTCGCCTCGGCGCTCGGTGACCAGCAGGCCGCCCTGTTCGGCCAGACCTGTTTCGCCGAGGGCGAGGCCAAGTCCACGTACGGCACCGGAACGTTCATGCTGATGAACACCGGCGACAAGATCATCAACTCCTACAGCGGCCTGCTGACCACGGTCGGCTACCAGATCGGCGACCAGAAGCCGGTCTACGCGCTGGAGGGCTCCATCGCCGTCACCGGCTCGCTCGTCCAGTGGATGCGCGACCAGATGGGCCTGATCAAGTCCGCGGCCGAGATCGAGACCCTGGCCTCCTCCGTCGAGGACAACGGCGGCGCCTACTTCGTCCCGGCCTTCTCCGGCCTGTTCGCCCCGTACTGGCGCTCCGACGCCCGCGGTGTGATCGCCGGCCTCACCCGGTACGTCACCAAGGCGCACATCGCCCGTGCCGTCCTCGAGGCCACCGCCTGGCAGACCCGCGAGATCACCGACGCCATGACCAAGGACTCGGGCGTCGAGCTCACGGCCCTCAAGGTCGACGGCGGCATGACCTCCAACAACCTGCTGATGCAGACGCTCTCGGACTTCCTGGACGCCCCCGTGGTGCGCCCGATGGTCGCCGAGACCACCTGCCTCGGCGCCGCCTACGCCGCCGGCCTGGCCGTCGGCTTCTGGCCCGACACCGACGCCCTGCGCGCCAACTGGCGCCGCGCGGCCGAGTGGACCCCGCGGATGCCCGCCGAGCAGCGGGAGCGCGAGTACAAGAGCTGGCTCAAGGCCGTCGAGCGGTCCATGGGCTGGGTCGACGACGAAGACGCCAGCTGACCTCACTCAGCCGACGCTATCGACGAGGAGCTAAGAGAGATATGAGCAGCCTGCAGAGCGTGACCGCACTGGGCACGCACCCGACCGCCGGTTCGAACGCGAGCCGCGCCGAGACCCGCGAGCAGTTGGCGAAGGCCACGTACGACCTCCTGGTCATCGGCGGTGGAATCCTGGGCACCTCGGTGGCCTGGCACGCCGCGCAGTCGGGTCTGCGGGTCGCCATGGTGGACGCCGGCGACTTCGCCGGCGCCACCTCCTCCGCCTCCTCCAAGCTCGTCCACGGCGGCCTGCGCTACCTGCAGACCGGCGCGGTCAAGCTGGTGGCCGAGAACCACCACGAGCGGCGGGTGCTGGCCAAGGACGTGGCCCCGCACCTGGTCAACCCGCTCACGTTCTACCTGCCGGTCTACAAGGGCGGTCCGGTGGGTGCGGCCAAGCTGGGCGCGGGCGTCTTCGCCTACTCCGCCCTCTCGGCCTTCGGTGACGGCATGGGCAAGGTCATATCCCCGGCCCGTGCCGTCGCCGACAACCCCGGCCTGAAGACGGACAACCTCAAGGCCGTCGCGGTCTACTACGACCACCAGATGAACGACTCCCGCGTCGCCGTCATGACGGTCCGCGCGGCCGTCGAGTCGGGTGCGGTCGTCCTCAACCACGCCGAGGTCACCGGGCTGCGCATGACGCGCGGCCGGGTCACCGGCGCCGAGCTCAAGGACCGCCTGGACGGCACCGAGTTCGGGGTCGACGCGCGCGTCGTGCTCAACGCCACCGGCCCGTGGGTGGACCACCTGCGGCGCATGGAAGACAAGCACTCGCTGCCGTCGATCCGCCTCTCCAAGGGCGCGCACATCGTCATGAAGCGCAAGTCGCCGTGGAAGGCCGCCATGGCCACCCCGATCGACAAGTACCGCATCACCTTCGCCCTGCCGTGGGAGGACCAGCTCCTGCTCGGCACCACCGACGAGGTGTACGAGGGCGACCCGGCCGACGTGCGCGCCACCGAGTCCGACATCCAGCAGATCCTGGACGAGGCGGCGTTCTCGGTGAAGGACGCCGACCTGGACCGTTCGCTGATGACCTACGCCTTCGCGGGCCTGCGGGTGCTGCCCGGCGGCCCCGGCGGGGTCGAGAAGGCCAAGCGCGAGACGGTGGTCTCCGAGGGTGCGGGCGGCATGCTGTCGGTGGCCGGCGGCAAGTGGACGACGTACCGCCACATCGGCCGGGTCGTCATGGACAAGCTGGCCAAGCTGCCGGGCAGCCCGCTCACCGAGGACATGGAGCCGGTCAAGTCCCTGGTGCGCCGGGTGCCGCTGCCCGGTGTCGCGAACCCGAACGCGGTCGCGCACCGGCTGCTGGTGGACCGCGAGCCCGGTGCCCGCATGGACCCGCTGACCGCGCGGCACCTGGCCTCGCACTACGGTTCGCTGGCCTTCGACATCGCGCGGATCGCGAACGAGGACCCGGCGCTGGCCGAGCGCATCCACCCGGACGGTCCGGAGATCTGGGCGCAGGTCGCGTACGCCCGTGACCACGAGTGGGCCGAGACGGTCGACGACGTGCTGCGCCGGCGTACGACGGTGACGATCCGGGGCCTGGACGACGAGGCCGTCCGGGCTCGGGTCGAGGAGATGCTGGGCCGCAAGGCATAGGTCTCCCGCAGGTGGGGAAGAGGGGCGGTTCCAGGGGGAACCGCCCCTCTGTCGTGGGCTGTGGCTGGCGTCGTCTCAAGGCTTAGGCTGACCCACGTACACAAGGGAACTTCGGAAGGAGACCTGGGTGATCGAGCTTGAGGGCGTGCCCGAGCTGATCGACCCGGTCATGGTGGCCGCGTTCGAGGGCTGGAACGACGCGGGTGACGCGGCCTCCGGTGCGGTCGCGCACCTGGACCGGGAGTGGAAGGGCGAGGTGTTCGCGGCGCTCGACGCCGAGGACTACTACGACTTCCAGGTCAACCGGCCGACGGTGTGGCTGGACAACGGGGTACGGAAGATCACGTGGCCGACGACCCGGCTGTCGGTGGTGCGCATCGGCGGTGCGAAGCCCCGTGACCTGGTGCTGGTGCGGGGCATCGAACCGTCCATGCGGTGGCGGTCGTTCTGCAACGAGCTGCTCGGTTTCGCGCACGAGCTGGGCGTGGAGATGGTCGTCGTCCTCGGTGCGCTGCTCGGGGACACTCCGCACACGCGGCCGGTGCCGGTGAGCGGGGTCACGTCGGATGCGGATCTGGCGCGGACGATGGACCTGGAGGAGACCAAGTACGAGGGTCCGACGGGGATCGTGGGCGTGCTGCAGGAGGCCTGCACGCATGCCGGGGTGCCGGCGGTGTCGCTGTGGGCGGCGGTGCCGCACTACGTGTCGCAGCCGCCGAACCCGAAGGCCACGCTGGCGCTGCTGAACCGGCTGGAGGACCTGATCGACATCAGGATCCCGCTGGGTGAACTCCCCGAGGACGCGCGGGCGTGGCAGCTGGGCGTGGACCAACTCGCGGCGGAGGACAGCGAGGTGGCGGAGTACGTCCAGACGCTGGAGGAGGCGCGGGACACGGCGGATCTGCCGGAGGCGTCCGGGGACGCCATCGCCCGGGAGTTCGAGCGGTACCTGCGCCGTCGTGACCCGTCCGCGGGTGGGGAGCCGGGTGACGGGTCGTACTTGCGGGACACGTCCAGTGGGCTGACGCGGCCGCCGAAGCGCAAGCCGGACTCGCCGTCCGAGGAACCCCCGGCTCCGCCGGAGGAACCGGGCGAGGACAGCCCCGAGGCGTAGCGGGAGGGGGCGGGCGGGCCCGCAAGCGCCGCTGCGCGGAACTGGTCCCCTACCCGCCCTTCCACCGTTCCCGCCTCAATCGCCGGCGCGGCTCACTGCACGGCGCTACCGCGCCCGCGCCTCGAACGCCGGCGAGGCTGGACAATCCAGCCTCGCCGGCGTTCGAGGCGCGGGGTCCGGGGCGGAGCACCGGGAAACGGAGAAAGGGCGGGGCGGGGACGGCTCCGCGCAGCGGCCACCGCCCCCGCCCCCGGGTTACAGGGCTACGCCCAGGAGGGCGTCCACCGTGCGGGAGACCAGGCCGGGGGCCGACTCGTCGTCGCCGTCGGAGGCGTTCTGCGCGTCCACCCAGCGGTCCACGGCCGCCAGCGCGGCAGGCGCGTCCAGGTCGTTGGAGAGGGCCTCGCGGACCTCTTCGACGAGGGCGTCGGCCGGCAGGCCGTCCGGGCGGGAGACCGCCGCGCGCCACCGCTCCAGGCGGGCGACCGCCTCGGCGAGGACGGCGTCCGTCCACTCCCAGTCGGCCCGGTAGTGGTGGGACAGGAGCGCCAGGCGGATCGCCGCCGGGTCCACTCCGGCCCGGCGCAGCGCGGAGACGAAGACGAGGTTGCCCTTCGACTTCGACATCTTCTCGCCGTGCAGGGCGACCATGCCCGCGTGCACGTACGCCTTGGCCATCGGGAACTCGCCCGTCAGGACCTGCGCGTGCGAGGCGCCCATCTCGTGGTGCGGGAACGCCAGGTCGGAGCCGCCGCCCTGGATGTCGAAGCCCATGCCCAGGTGGTCCAGGGCGATGGCGACGCACTCGATGTGCCAGCCCGGCCGGCCGCGGCCCAGCGAGCCGCCGTCCCAGCTCGGCTCGCCCGGTCGCGCTGCCATCCACAGCATCGGGTCGAGCGGGTTCTTCTTGCCCGGCCGCTCGGGGTCGCCGCCGCGCTCGGCGGAGAGCAGCCGCATGGCCTCGGCGTCGAGGTTCGAGACCTTGCCGAAGTTCGCGTCGGACTCCACCGAGAAGTAGACGTCGCCTTCGAGCTCGTACGCCGCGCCGGCGTCCCGCAGCCGCTCCACGAGCGGCACGATGCCCGGTATGGCCTCGACGGCGCCGATGTAGTGCTGCGGGGGCAGCATCCGCAGGGCGGTCATGTCCTCGCGGAAGAGGGCCGTCTCGCGTTCGGCGAGCTCGGTCCAGTCGTGGCCGTCGCGCAGCGCCCGCTCCAGGAGCGGGTCGTCCACGTCCGTGACGTTCTGGACGTAGTGGACCTGCCGCTTGGTGTCGAGCCACACGCGCTGTACGAGGTCGAACGCGTTGTAGGTCGCCGCGTGACCGATGTGGGTCGCGTCGTACGGGGTGATGCCGCAGACGTAGATACGGGCGACGGGACCGGGGGCGAGGGTGATCGTCCCCTGGGTCGCGGTGTCGTGGATCTGGAGGTCGCGGCCCTTGCCGGGAAGGGCGGGGACCTCAGAAGCGGGCCAGGCATGCATGTGTCGAGCCTAACCGGACGGGTGTTCCTTAAACGAACCGGACCTGCACTGTTGTCTTGATCGGCACTCTTGCGGTCTGGCCGGTTCTGTGCGTGTGGTACTGGCCGGTTCGTACCGGTGGCTCAGACCGGTGGCCAGGGGATCGACGGCCACTGCCCGGAGGGCTGCGGGTGGATCCCGGTGCGCAGCAGCCGGGCCACCCGCTCCCGTACGGCGGCCAGCTCGACGGGTGTGATCAGTTCGGCCAGCCGGGTGGCGAGGGGGGCTCCTTCGGCGAGCAGGCCGGTGAGCGCGGCCAGGACCTCGCGGGCCTCGTCGGTCAGCGGCTCCCCCGCCCAGCCCCAGAGCAGGGTGCGCAGCTTGTCCTCGGTGTGGAAGCTCACGCCGTGGTCGATGCCGTAGAGCCGTCCGTCGGCCGCGGGGAGCAGGTGGCCGCCCTTGCGGTCGCCGTTGTTGATCACGGCGTCGAGCACGGAGAGCCGGCGCAGCCGCGGGTCGTCGGCGTGGACGAGCAGGGCGGTGCGGCCCTCGCCCACGTCGGCGAAGGCGACGGGCTTCCAGCCCTCTCCCGCCTCCTCGCCGTCGACGAGGGCGAGGAGCCCGGCTGCCGGGTCGCCCTCGTCCGCCGCTTCGATCCAGCGCTGGACCATGCCTTCGCCGTAGGGTCCGTCGCGCAGCACGGTGGTGGGCACCAGCCCCCAGCCGGTGGCCTCGGAGACCAGGTAGGCGGCGACCTCGCGCTGGGCGAGGTTGCCGTCGGGGAAGTCCCACAGGGGCCGCTCGCCCTTGACCGGCTTGTAGACGCAGTCGGTGCTCTCGCCCTCGTGGGTGACGGTGCACAGCAGGACGGCGTTGGACGCCTCCCTGATCCGGCCGACGACGCTCAGCTCGCCCCTGGCGAGCAGTTCCTCCAGCTCCCCCGTTGCGTTCACGCCTGGCGCCGGTAGCCGTTCTGGCGGGGGCACACGTGGCCCTCCGGATCGAGCGGCAGGCTGCACAGCGGGCACGGCGGGCGGCCCGCGTTGACCACGTCCAGGGCCCGCTTGGCGAAGGCGCGGGCCTGGGCGCCGGTGAGGCGGACCCGCAGCATGGGCGGGCCGTTCTCCTCGTCCTGGAGCAGCCGCTCCTCCGCCTCGGCGAGGTCCTCGTCGGAGTCGGCGTCGAGTTCGACGAGGGCCTGGGCCTCGACGATCATCCGCTGCTCCTCGCCGTCCCAGGCCAGGGCCATGGTGCCGACGCGGAACTCCTCCTCGACGGGGACGTCGAGGGGGGCGGTGTCGGCGGCCTCGGCAGGGGCGACGGCCGGGACCGGGGCGTTGCCCCCGGTGCGCCGTACGACCTCGTCCAGCAGCTCGTCCATCCGCTCGGCGAGCGCCGCGACCTGGGTCTTCTCCAGGGAGACGCTGGTGACGCGGGGGCCGGAGGAGGCCTGCAGGAAGAACGTACGGCGTCCCGGCAGACCGACCGTGCCGGCCACGAAGCGGTCCGGCGGGTCGTAGAGGAACACCTGACGGGGCACGTCCAGTCTCCAAGTCTCGGCGGCAGGGGGTGCTCTGCGTGTGGCTGTGCTCTTTGTTATGGCCAGTCCACCCTACTGCGCCGTTCGATCACGCCGCGCCCGCGCCGCCCCCCACGACGGCGTTCCCGGCGTCCTCGGCGGCCTTGTCGGAGGTGCGGGCCTGGTCGCCGGGCACGAGCGAGCCGAAGTCCCCGGTGTCGCCGAGCCGGAACACGAAGGGGCGGGTCGGCGTGTACCGGATCGCGGTCACCGAGCAGGGGTCGACGTGGATGCGCTGGAAGAGGTCCAGGTGCATCCCGAGGGCGTCGGCGACAAGGGACTTGATGATGTCTCCGTGCGAGCACATGAGGTAGACGGCGTCCGCGCCGTGCTCCTCTTCGATGCGGGCGTTCCATTCCCGTACGGCTTCCACCGCGCGGTTCTGCATGGCGCGCATGGACTCGCCGCCGGGGAAGGCGGCCGCCGACGGGTGCTGCTGGACGATCTTCATCAGGGGTTCGTCGGCGAGTTCGGAGAGTTTGCGGCCCGACCAGTCGCCGTAGTGGCATTCGCCGATGCGCTCGTCGGTGTGCAGTTCCAGCTCCGGCCGGGCGGCCATGAGCGGCGCGAGGGTTTCGCGGCAGCGTTGCAGCGGGCTGGTGACGGCGGCGGCGAGGGGCACGCCGACCAGTCGTCCGGGCAGCTTGGCGGCCTGTTCGGCGCCGCGCTCGTCGAGGGCGACTCCCGGGGTCCATCCGGCGAGCAGACCGGCGGTGTTGGCGGTGGACCGCCCGTGTCGTACGAGGATCAGCGTGGCCATGGGGTACAGCCTAGGTCAGGCGCTGCGCGGTGAGGTGGGAGTGCGGGCGGGCCGCGGGCAGGGAAGAATGCCCCGGGTGATTGTGGACTGCGCGATTTACAAATCCGGTGCTCGCGCCGAGGGGCCGGCGGATTTCTCCGATGCCCTCGACGAGGCGCGGGCGACCGGTGACGCCTTCCTGTGGCTGGGCCTGCACGAGCCGACGGAGAAGGAATTCGACCACGTCCGCGACGAGTTCGGGCTGCACCCGCTGGCGGTGGAGGACGCGCTGACCGCTCACCAGCGCCCGAAGCTGGAGGTGTACGACGATTCGCTGTTCGTCGTCCTCAAGCCGGTGCTGTACGACGAGGACACCGACACCGTGACCGCGGGCGAGCTGATGGTGTTCATCGGCGACTCCTTCGTGGTCACGGTCCGGCACGGCGAGGGCGCCCCGCTGGCCGCAGTGCGCCGCCGGCTGGAGCACGAGCCGGACGTACTGCGGCACGGTCCGACGGCCGTGCTGTACGCGGTGTCCGACGCGGTGGTGGACCACTACATCGAGGTGGCCGCCGAGCTCCAGGCGGACCTGGAGGAGCTGGAGGCCGACGTCTTCGCGCCGAACGCCTCGGACACCAAGAACACCGCCGCCCGGATCTACGGTTTCAAGCGGCAGGTCCTGGAGTTCCGCCGGGCGACGAGCCCGCTGCTCCAGCCGATGGACCGGCTCGCGTTCGGGGACGTGCCGTTCGTCCACGACCACGCGCAGCCGTTCTTCCGCGATGTCGCGGACCACCTGACCAAGGCGAACGAGTACATCGAGGGGCTGGACCGGCTGCTGTCGGACGCGCTCGCCGCGCATCTGGCGCAGATGGGCGTCCGGCAGAACGACGACATGCGCAAGATCTCCGCCTGGGCGGCGATGGCGGCCGTCCCCACGATGGTGGCGGGGATCTACGGGATGAACTTCGACGACATGCCGGAGCTGAAGCAGAGCTGGGGCTATCCGGTGGTGCTGGCGGTGATGGTGGGAGCCTGTCTGGGCCTGCACCGGATGTTCAAGCGGCGCGGCTGGCTGTAGCGGCGCGGCCGGCCCTGGCGGCCCGGCCGCGCCCGCACTAGGCGAACTCGGCGGCGGCCGCTGCTGCTCCGCCGAGCGCGTCGCGCCGTTCCGGCATGCGCAGGCCGACCGACCGGTGCCAGCCGCTGAAGCGCTCGTAGGCGTACACGCCCCGGATGCCGGCGGCGAACGCGGCCGCCTTGGGGGCGGGCCAGTTCAGCAGCCGTCCCATGTGGCCCATGACGGCGAGGCTGACGTCGCGGTAGACGCGGATCTCCACGAGCGCGCTCTCGCGCAGCACCTGCCGGATGGTGTGCCCGTGGCCCTGGCGGGCCAGGCGCAGCAACTCCTCGTGGCAGTACGCGAGGTGGTTGTCCTCGTCGTTGCTGATCATACGGACGGCCTTGCCGAGCTCGGGGTGGTCGCCGAAGTCCTTGACCAGCGTGTCCATCTGGTCGGCGGCGCGCTGCTCGGTGACGCGGCTGTGCGCGAGGTAGACGACGACGTCCCGCTCGGTCAGCGGCTCGTCCCGGCTCAGCTTCTCGTGGGCGAGGCCGATGCCGGCGCGCTCCAGCAGCATCGTGTAGTCGGTTTCGGGCGGCACGGGGACGGGCGCCAGACCGCGTTTGCGGAGCAGCGCGTGGAAGATCCGTCCGTGCTTGTCCTCGTCGGCTCCGTGCCGGGTGATCTTGGGCACGAGGTGGCGCATGCCGTCGGGGACCAGGGCCGCGATGCGGCCGTTCTCCCAGCCGCCCTGGGCCTCCCCGCTGGCGGCGATGGAGCAGAACAGCTGGAAGGTGTCGTCGTTGTCGACGATCTCCTGGAACACGCTGCGGGCAGAGAGCATGCATCGAGTCAAACCCCGGTCACGGGGACGGGCAACCGAGGGGTCGCCCCGCTCGTCCGAATGAACGAAACGAGGCCGTTGCCCGGGGGGCGTAACCCGGGGGGCGCCCGGAGCGTTGTTGGCTGTGTCGGCCGTGGCGGGGAAGACCCCCCGAGCCCCCACCACGGCCGCAGGCGTTGCGGGTCAGGCGAGTCCGGCCCGCTCCATGGCCTCGGTGCCGGCGCGCAGGGCGGCGATCCGCTCGTCCAGGGTGAAGCCGGCCGGGGCGAGGGTGAGGGTGGTGACCCCGGCCTCCGCGTAGGCCCGCATCCCGTCCGCGATGCGCTCGACCGGGCCGAGCAGCGTGGTCGAGTCGATCAGCGAGTGCGGGACGGCCGCGGCGGCCCCGGTCTTGTCGCCCGCCAGGTACTTGTCCTGGATCTCGGCGGCTTCCTTCTCGTAGCCCATGCGCTGGGCCAGCTGGTTGTAGAAGTTCTGCTTGCGGCTGCCCATGCCGCCGACGTACAGGGCGGTGTAGGGGCGGAACATGTCGGCGAGCGCGTGCACGTCCTCGCCGAGGGCCAGCGGCACGGTCGGGCAGACGTCGAAGCCGTCCATGGTCAGTCCGGCCTTCTCGCGCCCGGCGCGGATGTGGCGCAGGGCCGTTTCCTCCAGGTGCTCGGCGGCGGGGAAGATCAGCAGGGCGCCGTCGGCGATCTCGCCGGTCTGCTCCAGGTTCTTCGGGCCGATCGCGGCGATGTAGAGCGGGATGTGCTCGCGCTCCGGGTGCACGGTCAGCTTGATCGGCTTGCCGGGACCGCCGGGCAGCGGCAGGGTCCAGTGCTCGCCGTCGTAGCTCAGGCGCTCGCGGGTCATGGCCTTGCGCACGATCTCGACGTACTCGCGGGTGCGCGCGAGGGGCTTGTCGAACTTGACGCCGTACCAGCCCTCGGAGACCTGCGGGCCCGAGACGCCGAGGCCGAGGCGGAAGCGGCCCTTGGTGAGGGAGTCGAGGGTGGCCGCGGTCATGGCGGTCATGGCCGGCTGGCGCGCCGGGATCTGCATGATGGCCGAGCCGACGTCGATGCGCTCGGTCTGGGCCGCGACCCAGGACAGCACGGTCGGCGCGTCCGAGCCGTAGGCCTCCGCGGCCCAGCAGACGTCGTAGCCGAGGCGGTCGGCCTCCTGGGCGACGGCGAGGTTGTCGGCGTCCATGCCCGCACCCCAGTAGCCGAGATTGATGCCGAGCCGCATAAGTCGTCCCCTTACCGATTTACCGATCAGTAACGTGTATGTGCGGGGACTGTAGCGCGCCCGGGTCCCATTCGTCAGCGCCCCAGTAGTCTCAGCCCTCATGGAGCAGAGGCATCTCGGCCGCACCGGACTGCGCGTTTCCCGGATCGGGCTCGGCACCCTCACCTGGGGCCGCGACACCGGCGAGGAAGCCGCCGCCGAGCAGATGAAGACGTTCTGGGACGCGGGCGGCACGCTCGTCGACACGGCGGACGTGTACGGCGGCGGTGAGGCGGAGTACCTCCTCGGGCAGCTGGTGGGCGGGCTGATCCCGCGCCGGGACGTGGTGATCGCGACGAAGGCGGGCAGCGTGCCCGACCGGGACCGGCGCTTCGACGGCTCGCGCGGGCACCTGCTCGCCGCGCTCGACGCCTCGCTGGACCGGCTGGGCACCGATTACGTGGACCTCTGGCAGGTCCACGCCTTCGACCCGGCGACCCCGCTGGAGGAGACCCTGCAGGCGGTGGACCTGGCGGTGAGCAGCGGCCGGGCCCGCTACGCGGGAGTCTCCAACTTCAGCGGCTGGCAGCTCGCGAAGGCGGCGACCTGGCAGCTGGCGCTACCGGGCGTGCGCACCCGGCTCGCCTCGACGCAGATGGAGTACTCCCTCCTCCAGCGGGGCGTGGAGCGCGAGGTGCTGCCGGCGGCGCTGGACCTGGGGGTCGGCCTCCTGCCGTCCTCCCCGCTCGGGCGGGGTGTCCTGACGGGCAAGTACCGCTCCGGCACCGTCCCCGCGGACTCCCGGGGCGGGTCGGAGTCCCTGGCCGCCTTCGTGGCCCCGTACCTGGACGATGCGGCGGGCCGGATCGTGGACGCGGTCGCGACGGCGGCCCACGGCCTGGCCGTCACCCCGCTCCAGGTGGCGCTGGCGTGGGTCCGCGACCGGCCGGGGGTGGTTGCCCCGGTCGTCGGGGCGCGGACGTCTTCGCAGCTCGCGGAGGCATTGTCGGTGGAGACCCTTACCCTTCCCGAGGAGATCTGCCGGGCGCTGGACGACGTATCAGCGCCCGTGCACCGCTACCCCGATCAGGACTGGAGCACCCTGTGAGCACGGACCGCCACGGCCCCGCCGATCCCGCTGACGCGGAAGACCCCGCCGACGCTGCAGGGCCTCGGGCCGGCGATGCCGCGACCGGGGCCGGCCCGCAGGCCGGGACGCACGACGGCCTGCAGGCCGGGACGGACGCCGGGGACGGCGCGCCGGAGGCCGGGCCGCACGACGAAGCCGCGACCGCCGGGCCGCAGACCGGGGCCGAGGGCGACGCCGGGGATGGTGGGCCGGAGGCCGGAGTGGACGGCGCAGCCGGGGGCGGTGGGCCGGAGGCCCGGGATGGGGGTCCGGGGGCACAGCCCCCGGTTTCGGGAAGGGGCGGGGTGGGGGAAAGCCCCGCAGGGTCCGACCCCGCCGACACCGAGCCGACGGACGCGGAGGGTGCCGGTACCGAGGACGCGGGCACCGCATCCGGCGAGGCGCAGGACGCAGGCACCGCCGACGGTGAGGCCGCCGACGGTGAGGCCGCGGACAGCGAGGCGGCGGGCAACGCGGCGGCGGACGGCGCGGCCGTGGGCGGCGAGGCGGCTGCTGCGGCAGGGTTGAGTGAGGCGCAGGCCGAGCTGGCTGCGCAGCGGGTGGAGCGCGAGCGCATCGCCCGGCGGAAGGCGGAGCGCGCCGCCCCCGTGGAGGCCGGGGCGAAGCTCAGCGGGAGGGCCGCGGACCTGCTGGCCGCCGTACGGGCGGTGGAGAGCGGCGCGAAGCCCCCCGCCGGGTCCGCGTACTTCGACGACGCTCCGGCCACGACCGCGCCCGCCCCGCGCAAGGCGGCGGCCGCACCCGAGCAGCCCCACCGGCCGGCCCCCGCACCGGCGGCCACCCCCGCGGACGTGGACGCCGTACGGGCCGTGCTGGCGCGCGGCGGCGCCCCGGAGTCGCTGGCCGCCCCCGCGGCGACCGCGCTCGGCGACGGCGCCGCCGAGCAGCTCGCCGAGAACCCCTGGCGGCTGCTGGCCGTACCCGCCGTCCGCCCGGCACAGGCCGACGGCTTCGCCCGCGCCCTGCTGGGCTCGGAGGCCGGCCCGGCCGACGAGCGCCGCACCACCTCCCTGGTCGGCTGGCTGCTGGCGCAGGCCGGGCTGAAGGGACACACCGCGCTGGAGGCCCCGGTCCTGGAGAAGGCCCTGGTCCAGTACGGGGTGCCGGATCCCGCCGAGGCCCTGGAGCAGGCCATCGCCGAGGGCTCGGTACTGGTCTTCCACGAACCCCTCGGCCCGCCCGCGCAGGAGGGCGAGGAGCAGCCCGTGCGCGTGCTCGTGGGCCTGGAGGGCTCCGCCATGGCCGAGGAGAGCCTGGCCGACGGCCTGGCCCGGCTGGCCAACACCTTCGACGGCCCGGCCGACTGGGGCGCCGACGGCCCCGGCTCGGAGCTGATCCGCGCCGTCGCGGGCCACGGCCTGGTCACCCACACCGGCGGCGAGGCCGCCCGCGCCGAACCCCTCGCCCTGCTGACGGCGGCCCGCGGACTCGGTCTGCGCGCCTGCCTCGCCGCGCACGCACCCACCCCGCACGGCGTCACCGTCGCCGGCCTGCTGTCGGGCGAGGAGGGCCCCGGCCGGGACGCGGACGGGCAGTTCGCGCTGGACCTCCTGATCGTCCTGGACGCCCCGCAGCTGGACGTGGAGACGGCGGCCGCGCTCGTGGAGTCCGTCCCCGACGGGGCGCGGCTGGTCCTGTCCGGCGATCCCGGTGTGCTCGGGTCGGCGGGGGCCGGGCGGGTGTTCGCCGATCTGCTGGCGGCCCGGTTCTGCCCCCAGGTGGTCTCCCGCATGCCCGACCCGGGTCCCGTCGGCGAGCTCGTCTCCGGGATCGGCATCGGCGAGCTGGCCCAGGTCGACGCCCCCGGCAAGGAGGTCGTCATCGTCCCGGTGCGCGACGCCGGGGAGGCCGTGCACCGCGCCGTGCAGCTGGTGGCCGAGTCCGTGCCGCGGGCGTTCGGGATCCCGGCCGACAGCGTGCAGGTGATCACCCCGGGCCACGGCGGCTCCGCGGGGACCCGGGCGCTGAACGCGGCGCTGAAGGAGCGGCTGAACCCGGGGCCCGGCCGGTTCGGCGGCTTCGACCCGGGCGACCGCGTCGTCCACGTGCCCTCGCCCGGGCGGGCCCTGCCGGCCCGGGTGGTCTCGGCGGACGCGGCGGGCCTGCACCTGGAGCGGGCGGGCGCGCGTGTCGTCGTACCGAAGGAGCTCGTCGAGTCGCAGGTGCGGCACGGCTGGGCGGTGACGGCGCACCAGGCCGTGGGGGCGCGCTGGCCCGCGGTGGTCGTCGTGCTTCCGGGTGATGCGGCGCAGGCGCTGTCGCGGGACTGGGTCTACACGGCGTTCGGGCGTGCGGAGCGGCACCTGTCCGTGGTGCACGGCGTGGACCAGGCGCTGCCGCGCGCGGTCGCGGAGGTGCTGCCGAAGCCGCGTACGACGCGTCTGACGGGCCTGCTGGCGGCCCTCGCGGCGGCCGCGGCGCAGCAGCCCGAGTAGCCGGAACGGCCGGAGGCCGTGGCGCCCGCCCTCCGAGGGGCCGGGCGCCACGGCCTCCGGTACGGACCGAGCCGGGGTCGAGCGGGTACCGAGCGCCGGTCCGGCAGTGATCAGGCCGGGGTCAGCCCCGGCTCCTCGTCCTCGTCGAACTCGTCGAGTTCCTCGTCGAAGACGGAGCTGACGTCGAACCGGTGCAGGACGTCCTCCGCGTCGGTGTGCCCGAACGGCGAGGCCAGCCACTCCCCCGGCTCCGCCATCTCCTCGGAGGCCGCGATCCAGAGCGTGGAGTCGCCCTCCTCGAGCCCGAACTCCTTGTAGCGGGAGGCGATCTCGTCGGGCTCGTACTCCCCGAAGAGCACGCCCAGCGCGCCGGCGGTGCCGCCGTGGACGAGTTCGGCGTCGCGGTCGTGCGCGGCGACCCGCTCGGCCTGCGCGATCAGCCTCGGCGGTTCGACGACGGCGTAGTCACGGCGGATGAGCACGCTGAAGGCGGCGGGCTCGGCGGGACCGCTGTACGGGACCCCGTCCTCGGGGGTGGGGATCTCGAAGGGGGTGACCTCGTCGTAGCGGTCGTAGAGGAGTTCGTCGTACTCCTCGGCGGCGGCGGCGAGTTCGTTGAACGCGGCGTAGACGGCGGGGTCCTCGTCCCCGGTCCTGCGCTCGACCGCGGCGAGGTGACGGTCGAGGGCGGCCTTTACCGCCTCGGCGGCGGCACGTACCTCGGCAACAGTGGGCAGAGCGGCATCAGACATAGAGGAGACGCTATCCGTAGCAGGGCTCTGCCCGCACAATAGATAGCGATGCCGGAATACGAATTTGTCGACGTGTACGTGCCTCGCGGGGTCCCCCGCAAAGAGGCGACCCGCCTGCTGACCGACCACGCCGAGTACGGGAACTGGGAGCTCGACCGGCTGACGCTGCACCGGGACGGCAGCCGCCGCGTGCGACTGCGCCGCCGGATCATCCGCCAGGTCCGCGCGACCTGGTGACACGGCGAGACGCGGGCCCCGGGGTCGGGGCCCGCGTCCTGATCGTGCGTCAGGCGGCGTTGCGGGCCCGCCGGTAGAGCACGCTGCCGGCCAGCAACAGGCCGCCCGCGAGCGGGAGTCCGGCGGTGAGGACGTCACCGGTGCCGGTCGCCGCCAGTCCCGTCCCCGGGAGTGTGGCGGGGCTTGCGGAACCCCCTGGCGCGGCATCGCCGACGGGAGTGCCGGCGCCGGGCGCACCCGGCTGCCCCCCAGTGCCCGGGCCGCCCGGGAGCTGACCGCCGGGGGTACCCGAAGTGCCGGGGCTTCCGGGCTGGCCCGGAGTGCCGGGGTTCCCCGGCTGACCCGGAGTGCCCGGGTTTCCGGGCTGACCCGGAGTGCCCGGGTTTCCGGGCTGACCCGGGTGGTGACCGCCGGGTGTGCCCGGGTTTCCGGGGTTGCCCGGGTGCTCCGGGGTGCCCGGGTGGCCACCGGGTCCGTGGTCGTCGCACGGCGGCTCCTGCGGCCCGCCCGGGCCCGGCTTGCCGCCGTGGCCCGAGTCGTTGGAACAGTGGTTCCCGAAGGCCGGGTTGAGCAGGCCGATCACGGAGATGGTGTTGCCGCAGACGTTCACCGGTGCGTCCACCGGCGCCTGCACGTTGTTCCCGGACAGCACGCCCGGCGAGTTCGCGGCATGCCCGGAGGCGCCGGAGTCCGCGTGCGCGTACCCCCCGCCCATGGCGAGGACACCTCCCGCGGCAGCCATGGTGATCAGGGTCTTCCTGGTGGCCTGTGCCGGTCGTCGTCGCATCTGTACTCGTCCCCTCCTGCGTGTGTTTCGGCCAGGCTCCCCTGCCTGTCGCGCCGAAGTTGAGAAGAAATTCGGGGCCCGAAAGCCCGGTGGCCCCGGAGCGCTGGAATGCGCTCCGGGGCCCAAGACTTCAGACGCGTCAGGCGTTGACGCAGGTGTTGCCGAAGGCCGGGTTCAGCAGGCCGATGACGTTCACCGTGTTGCCGCACACGTTCACGGGAACGTGGACGGGAACCTGGAGCACGTTGCCGGACAGGACACCGGGCGAACCGACGGCCGCGCCCTGGGCACCGGCATCGGCGTGGGCCAGGCCCGCACCCGCGAGAACCACAGCACCGGTGGCAGCCGCAGCGGCGACAACCTTCTTGATCATTGTTCCTCCTAGTAGGCAATGCGGTCCCAGCCGCGGACCGCAACACCTGTAACGAGGAGGGATCACCGGGGCTACGAGCGTATGAGCGCATTCACTCTTCTCAGTGGAATCCGCACACCTTCCCGAATCTTCGCCGTTACGCGTTGTCGATGAATCGGTCGAGCACCCGAACGCCGAACTTCAGGCCGTCCACCGGCACCCGCTCGTCGACCCCGTGGAACATCCCGGCGAAGTCCAGCTCCGGCGGCAGCTGCAGCGGCGCGAAGCCGAAGCAGCGGATGCCGAGGTCGTCGAAGGACTTCGCGTCCGTCCCGCCGGAGAGCATGTACGGGACCGCGCGCGCGATCGGGTCCTCGGCCCGCAGGGCGCCCTGCATGGCGTCCACGAGCCGGCCGTCGAAGTCCGTCTCCAGGGCCTTGTCCCCGTGCACGTCCTCCCGCTTCACGCGCGGGCCGAGGATCCGGTCGAGGTCCGCGAAGAACTCGTCCTCGTAGCCCGGCAGGAAGCGGCCGTCGACGTGCGCGGTGGCCTGGCCGGGGATGACGTTGACCTTGTAGCCGGCGCCGAGCATCGTCGGGGCCGCCGAGTTGCGCAGGGTCGCGCCGACCATCTTGGCGATGCCGCCGAGCTTGGCGAGCGTGGCGTCCATGTCGTCCGGGTCCAGCGGGGTCCCGAGCGCGTCCGAGAGCTCGTCCAGGAAGCTCCGTACGGTCTTGGTCACGCGCACCGGCCACTGGTGGCGGCCGAGCCGCCCCACGGCCTCGCAGAGCTCCGTGATCGCGTTGTCGGTGTTGGTCATGGAGCCGTGGCCCGCGGTGCCCTCCACCGTGAGCCGCATCCAGTGCATGCCCTTCTGGGCGGTCTCCACCAGGTACAGCCGCAGGTTCTCGTTCACGGTGAAGGAGAAGCCGCCGACCTCGCCGATCGCCTCGGTGACCCCCTCGAAGAGCCCCGGGTGCTTGTCGACGAGGTGCCGGGCCCCGTAGATGCCGCCGGCCTCCTCGTCGGCGAGGAAGGCCAGCACGATGTCGCGCGGGGGCTTGCGCCCGCTGCGCATGCGGTCGCGGACGACGGCCAGCGTCATCGCGTCCATGTCCTTCATGTCGACGGCGCCGCGGCCCCACACGCACCCGTCGGCGATCTCGCCGGCGAAGGGGTCGTACGTCCAGTCGGCCGCGTTGGCCGGAACCACGTCGGTGTGCCCGTGGATCAGCAGGGCCGGGCGGGAGGGGTCCTCGCCCTCGATCCGCGCGACCGTGGAGGCGCGCCCCTTGTGCGATTCGAAGATCTGCGGCTCCAGGCCGACCTCGGCGAGCTTCTCCGCGACCCACTCGGCCGCCTTGCGCTCGCCGGGGCCGGAGTGGTCCCCGTAGTTGCTGGTGTCGATCCGGATGAGGTCCCGGCAGAGGTCGACGACCTCGTCCTCGCCCGAGACGGTCCTGCCCGCGTTCGACTCGCTCACGCTGCTTCCTCCCACTGATCGGTACCGGACTGCCCCCATCCTCCCGCCCCGGGCCGCTCTCCCCAAGGGAGATCCCCGGCCACCGGGGGGTGTGATCGAGGACCCCGGAATGTTTGGTAATGTTTTCCACGTCGGAACGGCCCGCGAGGGACGCGAGACAGACACCTTGTCCGGGTGGCGGAATGGCAGACGCGCTAGCTTGAGGTGCTAGTGCCCTTTATCGGGCGTGGGGGTTCAAGTCCCCCCTCGGACACTTGGCCGAAAGGCTGGAGCAAGCCGTGACCATCAGGTCACGGCTTGCTCTGTTTTTCAAGACCGGAAACGTCGTGCTCAGGCCTGGACAACGAACCTGACAGACTCGCCGAGCAGCCTGCGCGCGCCATCCTCGTCGGCCAGCCGTGCCGCGAGCGTGGCCTGAGCAAGGCGCTGCGGCAGTGCCTCTGAGAATTTCAGGCCCCTCACGGCACGCTCGCTGACCTCCGGCAGGCACAGCATGACGCCGCCTTCCATCGCCGCAGACCGCCACTGCTGAGCGGTGATGTCCTCACGGAGCCGGATCCACTGGTCGGTCACGCGCTGGCCCGGTGCAGTCACCGACGAGAGTGTCGACGCGAGCGTCGCGTTGGTGCGGTGGCCCGCCCACGTCCACCAACGGACATCCCCTTCGCCTCGGCGACTGATCAGTGTGCCGCCTGGGTGTACGTACTCCAGGTAGCGCTCCCGGGCCTCTGCGAGTGCGGCGACCGCGCGCTTCGTGAAGGCGACGTCGGGGTCCGTACCGAGCAAGACGTCCCGCATCGCCCTGGTGAGCTCGAAGGACGCGACCCGCAGGAAGCCCGAGCCGCTCCATTTCGCCCTACCGCCTCCATCAGCGGGCTCGACGAAACAGCGCTTGCGGCTCCAGTCGATGTACGTCACGAGCCAGCTGCGCCCTGCCAGCAGCAGCTTGCGCGGCCCCTGGATCTCCTCGGTCAGCAGGTCGGGATCGGTCCTGCCGATCTCATTGCGGCCGTTGAGAACGGTGAACTCCGGAGGGGCGGTGAAGACGGCGGTGAGGTTCATGAAGTGCCGGTGGCCAAAGCGACGTTCCGCCTCCGGACCGATGAACAACATGCCGCCGTCCTGATCGAGGTAGCCGTTGTCGACCAGATGGCGCACGATCGGCTCCGCCCCGCTGCCGAACGGGCCCAGGCCGTTCCACCATTGCTGCCAGACCCGATCGCCGACGCGGTGTTCCTGCAGGCAGAGCGCGAGGAGCTGCTGGGCAACGATGTGGCGCGGCTCGGGCGGGGCGATGACGGGTTCGACCCAGCCCCGGGACCACTGCAGGAGCAGTGCGGCCGCTGCCAGCAGACCTTCTTCGCTCAGGGCGAGGAAGAGGCAGTTACGCGTGGTGCCGGCCCGCCGTCCGGTGCGTCCGAGTCGCTGGAGGAACGAGGCGACCGAGGCCGGGGCATCGATCTGGATGACCCGGTCGAGGTCGCCCACGTCGATGCCGAGTTCCAGCGTGCTGGTCGAGACGATGACGCAATCGCGCGCCTCAGCGAACGCCTCCTCGGCACGACGGCGTTCGTCCAAGGACAGGGATGCGTGGGAGAGGAAGGTCGTCACGCCGCGCAGTCGAAGTTTCTCGCCCAGCTCTTCGACCGTACGCCGGGCTTCGCAGAACACCAGGCGTTTCTCGCCCCGGTGGAGGGCTGCGATGACAGTGGCCGCGTTGTCGAGAGAACCCACGTAATCCAGTTGGACGTCGCCGGGGGGCGGGCCGGCAGGGACCGGGTCGGCGAGATGGGGGGCGACGACGCGGGCGGGCCGCGTGCCTGCCGCGGAGCCTTGGAGCCAGTGCAGAAGCTTTTCCGGGTTGCCGACGGTCGCCGAGAGCCCGACCCGCTGGACAGGGCGTCCCACGACGCGCTGGAGGCGCTCCAGCACGGCCAGCAGATGCCATCCCCGGTCGTCCCCGGCGAAGGCGTGGACTTCGTCGACCACGATGGCCTGCAGCCCGGCGAAGAAGCCCTTGTGGTCGACGTTGGCGCTGACCAGCATCGCCTCCAGGGATTCCGGGGTGGTCAGCAGGACATCCGGTCGTTCGGAGAGAATGCGCCGGCGGCGGCCGGTGGTCACGTCCCCGTGCCAGAGGGCCGCGGTGCGACCGACCCAACCCGTGTACGTCTCGAGACGGGGCAGGAGATTGTTGAGCAGGGCCTTCAGCGGGCAGACGTAGAGGACGGACGTGCCCTTCCAGCCTTGTGCCGTCATCCGGGACAACAGGGGGAAGGCAGCGGCCTCCGTCTTGCCGCCGGCTGTCGGTGCGAGGAGGACTACGTCCTCGCCCGCCATGAGGGGCTCGATGGACGATTCCTGGAGTGGCCGGAGCCCTTTCCACCCGAGGCTGTTGACGATGTGGTGTGTCAGCACCGGGTCAAGGTCGTCGACCACGCTCACGGCAGCTCCAGCTCGATGTCGTCCGCGGTGCCTGCTGCCGCGTTGCGTTCCACCTCGTTCAGCTCCGGGCCGGCGACGGTGAGTGCGTAGTGGCGGCGGGGGTCGAAGTCCTCGTGCTCGTCGACCCGGTCCAGTACGTCGGCCACGAGTTTGCGCAGGTAGATCCTGGGAGCGACACCCACCTTGCCGCCGAGACCGCCCGTGACGGCTGTGGCGAGCTCGGCGAGGTAGGCATCGTCCGCCCGTTCGGAAACTCGTTCGGGGTGGCGGGCCACGCCCGCGTACACCTCTCTGACGTTGCGTCCGAGTTCACCCAGCCCCGCCAGGTCGAAGCCGGGTAGCCGCAGCTGTACCGCCCTCGGGGAGTCGAATCGCGGGTCGGTGGTGAAGTCGGTGGCGAGCCGCTGGGCCAGCGGGGGAAGTCGCTGGACGCCTTGCTGCCCGTCGTAGAAGGCCGGGGTGCCCGTGATGACGAGGAACAGCCCGGGGAAGCGTCCGGCGTCGATCTCGTCGAGGAGCTGCCGCAACGCATTGAGGCTCTTCTCCCGAACGTCCCCCCGCACCCGCTGCAGTGTCTCGACCTCGTCCAGGACGAGGAGCAGGCCGGGGTGGCCGCAGTCGCGCAGGACGGTCAGCAGGCCCTGGAGAAAGCCCAGGGCCGCGAAGTGGTCGAGGTCGCCTCGCACGCCCGCTGCGCGCCTGGCGGAGGCCGCCACCGACTTCTGTCCGCCGAGCCAGGCGATCAAGGCCTCGGCGGTGGCTCCGTCGCCGGCCGAGACGGCTTGCCGGTAGCCGCGCAGTGCGGCGGAGAAGGCCGGCGTCGTGCGGGCCACGTCCGCGAGCCGCAGCTCCATGAGTTCATCCACGCCCTGCGCCAAGGCCTCTTCGTCATCCTCGTCGATCTTGCCCTCGGCAAGGAGCTCCTCCTCCAGGGTGTAGAACCACGAGTCGATGACCGCGCGCAGCGCGCTCGGCTGATGCGTAGCGGTGGTCAATCGCTCGGTGAGCCTGCGGTAGATGGTCTCCAGCCGGTGCAGCGGGGTTTCCGTCTCCGAGATCTGGACCTCGCTGGCCGCCAGACCTGCCCGCTTGGCGCGCTCAGCGAGCCAGCGTGCGAAGAACGTCTTGCCGGAGCCGTACTCACCTCGGATCGCATGGAAGGCGGCCCCTCCTCGTGCGGCGGTGGCCAGATCGTCGTCGAGGGCAGCAGTGAACCGGTCCAGGCCGACAGCGAAGAGGTCAAGCCCCGCCTGGGGTACGGTGCCGCGGCGAAGCGCGTCGACCACGTCCCGGCGTCGGGCCGCGCTGACCTCGTGCGGATGCGTCATCGCTGTCCCGTCCCGAAGAACTGCTGCTCGAGCAGCGTCTTGTTGAGCTCCACGGTCCGGCCGGCCTCGATGAGGCTGACGACCGCGTAACCGTCGATGTTGAGCAGCCGCTGCAGCACGGTCACGAACCGCTCGGGGTTGCGCTGCGACTTGCCCGTGGCTGCCTGGGCCGCGGCCGCGACCGCACCCGGCGACAGCTTGCCGCCGGCGTCCGCCAGCGCATCGATGACGGCGGCAACCGCCTTGTCTGTGGGTGCGTGCCGGACGAACTCGCGCTGTGCCTTGAACTGGGCGGTGGCGACGGCCTTCCCGCCGAGCGTGTCGGGCCCCTTGACGACCTCCCGTCGCGCGAAGAGTGCTTCGCCCTCCTGGGTCGGGGTGGTCTTTCCGCGCTTCTTCGTGCTCGATTGCTCGGCCTCGGACTCGATGCCCGCCCTGGTCGAGGCAGAACGCCACCAGTCGGGAGCGATGCGCTCCCCCGGCAGGATCGTCCAGCCACTCGGGATGAGCTCTGCCGACGGCACCAAGGCGATGACCGGGACGGCCACCTCGGCGAGTGCGGCTCCACCGTGATACCCGGCCTTGCGCGGGGTATAGCGGATGTCCTCCCGCCACGGGGCGGTGATCGTGCCGCCACCCTCCAGGACGCGGGGTCCGGTGAGCACGACCTCTCCGTCGGCCGCGCTGCCCTTGCGCCAGCGGGCGGACTGTGCGCCGGGGGCGGTCACGGGCCCTTGGCCGGCCGGCGTGCGGTCGATGACGTGGCCATGATCGGAAACAAGCAGGACGGGACGGCCGTAGTCACGGGCAGCATTGAGGAGGTCGGGCAACTTGCTGACGTCCTTGAGGTGCCAGTTCGTACGCGCGCCCTGCTGGCCGTGGTCGAGGGCTTCGTCGATGGTGTTGAGCACGACGCCCACCACCGCGTCCGAGGCCAGGGCCTCCAACAGCATGGGGGCGAGCCTGTGTCCGGCCTCGCCCTCGAATTCGCCCTTGTGGAACAAGATCGCGGTTCGGTGCCGCTTCTTCCAGAAGGCGGCGAATCCGGTGTCTTCGGCCGACTGGCCGCCCCGGGTCGGGGCTCCGCTGAGCAGGGAGGCCCGGCTGACGGAGGTGATGGTCGGCAGCATGGCGACGGCGGCTTGCCGGGCGGGGCTGCGTCCCTCCTCCGGCTTCGGGACGATCTCCGTCCAGACCCGCCGGTCAAGCTCGGCTCCCAGTTGCACGGCGACCGAGGTGCTCATCCCGTCGAGTACGAGGATCAGCGGCCGGGAATCTTCGAGGGCCAGGGGCGCCGCAACGCGGCCGAGGACGTCTTCGATGAGCAGCGCCCCGCCCGGTGCCTCTGGCTGCCGTGCGAACTCCGTCCACGCTGCAAGCCGCGCTCCGAACTGCTCGTCGATCTTCGCCCTGCGGTCCTGGACGGCTCCTATCAGTCGGTGGTACGCCTGCCCCAGCACGGGGTCGCGCTCCGGGTCGCCCTCTGCCAGTACGGCCAGCGCCCGGTCTGCCCAGCCCCAGGACGCGAACTGCTCGCTCACCGCTTGGGGGACCGACTCCACCCACGGCGCGGGACCTGCAAGCCAGCGTGCCATGCGCACGGCCATGCGAGCCGCCGCGGTGCTCTCCTCGTAGAGCCCGGACAGCTGATGTTCTTCAAGGCGCTCCAGCGCGGATTCCGCTTCACCGGGTGAGCGCGCCAGCGCAACGGCGAGGCCGCGCAGCCTGGCCTTGAAGCCGGAAGGCAGCAGCCGGTCCTCGCCCAGTGCTCCGCCCAGCCCCGCCTGGTGCGCCAAGGTATCCGCCTGGTCCAGTACCGTGAAGACTCGCTCGCGGGCGTCCGTCCGGTGCGGGCCGGTTCCTTCGGCCTCGGTGATCCACCGGGCCAGGACGCCCGTGACCGCATTGCTGAACGGCGCGAGGTCGTCGAAGGATTTCAGGGCGCTGCCGAAGAGCGAGCCGAGGGCGAACGTCGCCGCGTCGGAGGCTCCGGGGGCGCGCACGGCGGAGGCGAGTGCCCCCAGCGGCATCGCGTCCCGGCCCCGCCCGTCTGCGACGAGCGACAGCAGCGTCGGCACGGCGGGGCCGACGGAGCGCGTCAGCCAGTCCGCGATGCCCGTACGTTCGGCGACTGCCAGCTCGCTGAAGAGGATGGGCCCTGCCGTCGTTCCCGACCAGGCCAGCAAGGTGTCCGTGTCGAGGTCGGAGGAGTCCGCCGCCGGGTCACCCAGACCGAGGCGGGCGGCGACGAGTGACCGGGTGGCCGTGTCGAGGGTGAGGACGGCTCCGGCCCGCGGCCATCCGTCATGAGGTTCGGCCTCCAGCAGCGCGTCGAGCAGCCACCCCGCCTCGTACAGGCGGGGGTCGAGGTCGGTCGCGCCGAAGAGCTGCTTGACGATCTCGGCTCGGTCGACGGTGAGCGTGTGACGGCGTACGGCGTGTGCTTTGACGTCCCAGCCCAGTTGATCCGTGGGGACGCCGCTGGTGACGACGACCAGCCCTTCCTCGTACCGGTCCGCGAGTCGAGCCCAGGCATCGGTGATACCGAGCACCGAGTCCTGGTCGGTGATCTGGACCCGGCGCTGCCGTCCGCCGATCTTCGCGATGAACTCGTCTTCCGTCCCGGCGGATTCGTAGCGCGCGTTGACGAGGATGAGCCGCCGGTCGCTGCCGCGCGCCAGCTCGGTCTCGAGCAGGGCTTCAATGATCCGGCGGCCCACCACGGGTCGGATGGGCATCAGGCGCTCCCACCGTCCGTCGAGGACTCCGGGGTCGTGGGGACGGCATGCCAGCTGATCTCAACGGTCGCGCCGGGGTGAGCCTCGGAGTAGGCGCGGATCTCGTCGCGCAGGGTATCGATCTCCTTGGCGAGTACGGCCTCGGCCTGCGTCGGTTCGAGATGTACGAGAAGACGGCGTGCGGACGGGACGGACGGGTTGCCGTGGTTGGTCAGCCGCACGTCATCGGCGGTCGGCTGCTCCGTCGGCTTCTCGTACTCGTGCGGCTGGAAGGGCACGCGGGGGTCCGCGGGCTTCGGAGGAACCGTCGGGTCGGGAATCTGGGCCAGTCGTGCCGCGTCGTTGACGATCGCGATCGCCTGCTCGCGCAGGTCGGTGAGGACGGGGACGAGCGACTTCTCGAACTCACCGGCTCGCGCGGCGTCAGTGATCCGCGTGATGAGCCGCTCGGACCTGTCGCCGACGCCGTCAGGCCGGCCCACGAAGCCGCGCACACTGTGGAGGAGCGACCAGTCCGCACGGTCGAGTGCGGAGAGCACCTCGGGGGCAGCCGTGATGGCAGTGGCGAGCTCCTGGTCGGTCGTCGCGTACGAGACGGCGGAGAGCTCACGGACCAGGCCGGTGGCGTCGTGCTGCCGGTCCAGGCGGGCCAGAAGGTCGGCCGCGTCACGCAGCGAAGTGGCGCGGTCGGTCGGGCCGTCGGCGATGCCCAGGGAGACCGCGTGCTTGTCCAGCGACTTGCGCAGACCGCTGACTGCCGCTTCGTACTTCACGACAGCGGCGCGGACCCCGGAGTGCAGCTTGTTGACGTTCCGCGCGAACAGCGACGGCTGCACCCCGATGCCGAAGATCCTCGCGGCTCGTGCGCGGGCCGCGGCGTACTCCTCCTCGCTCGGAAGTTCCTGGGCGCGCAGCGCGTAGCCCGCTCCGATGGCGGACAGTTCGGGGGTCGGGGTGTCGGAGTTGCCGTGGTACACCCACGCCCGGTCGCCGAGGAGCGCGTACGTGGCGATGACGAGACTGGAAACGTTCTTGTCGAGACCGGTCCAGCCGAGGTCCTTGGAGATCCACTCGCGGATGTCCTCGACTGCGAGATCCGGACCGGCCTTGTGCTGCGCGGCCGCCTGGTCGATGCGGGTGCGCCAGTCGTTGCGCAGCACCAGCGGGCCGTCGTGGACCTGGCCCAGCTCGAGCGGCTCGACGATCTTCTTGACGGTCTTGATCTGGTGGCTGTCGACCTCGACCCGTCGGCCGTCGTCCATCGCCCGCCCGATCCAGGTGAGGGCGATCTTCAGTTCGGCGGGGGTGAGGGCCTTGCGGTCCCGCTGTCGGTCGAAGTCGGGGTGCTTGGGGTAGAGCGCGCCGAACATGCCGTCGGCCAGGTGCAGCAGATTGTCCTGGAAGGGCTTGCCTCCCAACGGCTGGGGATGCGCGTACGCGGGGAACAGCGAGAGCAGGTGCTGTCCCTCGGTGACCTCGACGGAGACGCTGCCCTCGTCCACTCCGGCGATGCCGTAGAGCTGGCCGAGGGTGGCGGTGAGCGTCGAGGTGAGGTTGTCCCGGGTGGCGGCGAGCTGGTGGCGGATGCGAGCGCGGTCGTCGGAGCCGAGGTGGCCGGCGTAGTCGTCGAGCCGGTCCCGCTCCATCAGATAGTTGATCTTGATGAGGCGGCCGAGCTGTGCCTTCTTCTGATCGGAGAAGAACGACGGCAGCCAGACCAGGGTGGGCTGCTCCAGCCCGTCGCGGCGCAGCCCTTCGACGCGGTTGAAGTCGTCGCTGGGGAAGTGCTCGCCGTCGTCGAAGGGGTAGTCGAGGATGAACCGGATCCGGCCTTCGGCGCTCGGCGTGAACTGTTCGTCGGGCAGCTGGGCCCGGTCGCGTACGTTCTCGAAGACGAACTCGGCGGTGCGCCGGGTGCCGCGCCAGACGATCTCG
The DNA here is from genome assembly GCF_044541755.1 of Streptomyces sp. NPDC085524. Lineage (NCBI taxonomy): Bacteria > Bacillati > Actinomycetota > Actinomycetes > Kitasatosporales > Streptomycetaceae > Streptomyces > Streptomyces sp. NPDC085524. The sequence continues at coordinate 138,951 of NZ_JBITTH010000023.1, read as the reverse complement.
CGCTCGACGACGAAAGCCCCGTTGTCGTTGAGCCCGAGGGCCTTCCACAGTTGGTCGCGAACCCAGATCCGGCGGGCGCCGGGGCGGTCCTCCTCGGCGACGGCATCGAGCAGCGGCTCGATGTCCAGGTCGGACAGGTGCAGCGTGAACACCGGGTCCTGCTCGCCGTCGGAGCGGATCTCACCAAATTCGGCCTGGAGCTCCCGCATCCGGGTGACGACCAGGGATCCCGCCTGCACGGTGCGCGAACGCACAGAGCCGTGGTTGAGGGCGGCGAGGCGCGTGCCGGTGAGCCGCTTCAGCGCCGGGACGTCCGGGGCGAGGGCGGCCAGCAGCAGCGTCTTGACGAAGCGGTCGTCGGCGATGAACTTTTCGTTGTCCTCGGAGCCGTACTTCTCCAGCAGATGCGCGCGCGCCTTGGCGTGGAAGCGCTGGGCCGCTTCGGCCTCGCTGCGGAGCCGGTCGGTGAAGGCCGCGCCCGTGCTGTCCGCCAGTACGTCCCACAGGTCGCCGAGCGGGATCAGCTTGCCCAGCGGGGCGCCTGCGGACCGCTCCAGAAGCTGCTGGACGAGCTTGAGACCGGTCCGCTCACGCTGGAGCGCGCCGGAGAGGGCGACGAGGACGTTGAGCAGGGCGGGCGAGAGCGGATAGACGGCCTTGAAGTCCGCCCAGTCCGCGTGCGTGGCCCCGTTGGCATCCAGCAGTACGTCCTTGACCTGCGCGTTCGTGGACTCCAGATCGGAGAAGGCGCCGGCGAGGACATGTTCCTGGCCGGGCTTCGGCCTGAGCACGCGCTGCTTGATGATCTCCGGGAGGTTGCGGTCCTCCAGGTTGACGGTGTCGAAGCGCTCGGCCAGGTAGTGGACCTGCTGCTCCATGTTCTTCACGTCCGCGCCCATCACATCTGCGCCGACCAACTGGGACAGGTCGCGCTGGCGTGAGATGAACGAGACGATCGGCACGGGCCGGTCGCTGTCGCCGGACTCGATCAGCTTGACGAGCTTGCCGATCTCGGAGTTCACGAACTCCCGCTGCGACATGTGAGCCTGAAGCCAGAGGATCAGCTCGTCGAGGAAGAGCACGATGCCGTCGTAGCCGAGCGACTTCGCATGCTGAGAGATGATCGCCAGGCCGTTCTCCAGCGGTACGAACGCGTGCGCGTCGCCGCGCGCGCCCTGCGCGTAGGAGGCCATAGGGCCGGTGAGCAGGGCTGACACCAGCTGGTCGCGCTGGGCGTCCCTGGCGGGCGCGGCAAAAGCACGGTCGAGTTCCGCGGGCGACCAGGAGCCGCCGGCGCCGATCACCTCCAGCTCTTCGTCCTCGTCTGTGGCGGCCGAAGCAGCGCCTTCGACAGCGGGCAGCAGCTTGATGAAGGCGTCGTCGCCGATGCTGGCGCGCAGGCGGGCGGCGTCGGCGAGCATCGAGTCGGAGCGGTAGACGGCCGGGGTGGGCGCATCGGGGTGGAGGCGGCGCACGGCGTCCACGTAGCCGCCGAGCAGCGCGGAGTCGAGATTGGCCGCGCCGACGAGGTGGTACGGCGCCATGAGGAACCGCTTGCCGCGCAGCCAGTCGTCGTGCTCGGCGATGACCTCCTGCAGGCGTGGCTTGGACCGGGCGGCCGGGTCGTTGTTGAGGATCGCGTGGAGCACGGTCAGGAAGTGGCTCTTACCGGCGCCGAAGGATCCGTGCAGGTAGGCGGCGTACGAGTTACCTCCACGCACCGCGCCCCGCACGATGCCCAACGCATCCCGGAACGCCTTCTGCAGCTGGTCGGTGACGACGTACTCATCGACCCGGGCCGCTGTCTCGGTGAAGCCGCCCGACAGCTCGACCTTGAAGTCACCCGCGTGGACGTCTTCCTTGATGTTGATGACATCCCGCAGGACAATCTCGCTCGCCGCCATCGGCTTCTCCCACTTCCCCGCACATCCGGGCACACCGTCCCGTGCGCCCCACACCTCGACCTCCCATCCTGCCAGCTCACCGGCCTGCACCGGCGCCCTGTCCAAAGATCACCAATGGTTGGGGCGATTACCGGCCACCGGGGGCCGAGAACTGCGCCCACACGGTCTTGCCGGGGGCTCCCTCCCGCGGCTCCACGCCCCAGGCGTCCGCCAGCGCCTCGACGAGCAGCAGCCCGCGCCCCGACTCCCCTCGGGGCAGGGAGTGGAGAGCACGGGCAGTCGCTCACCGCGGGTGTCGCTCACCTCCACGCGCAGCACGCCTGCGTCGTCCTCGGTGAGCCGGAGCAGGAAGTCCCGGCCCGGGACACGGCCGTGCAGTACGGCGTTGGCGGCGAGCTCTGCCGTGATGAGGCTCACCGCGTCGTTCACGGGTGTGCCGTACGGGTGGCCCCAGGCGTGCAGCTGCTGGGAGGCCAGCCGCCGGGCGAGGCGGGCGCCGCGCGGGGTTGCGGTGAGCCGCAGGGTGAAGGCTCGGGTCGGGAGGGGGTCGGTCGTCGTCATGCGGATGACGGTGGAGGGCGAGGAGTGCCGGCGACCAGGTCTGCGGCCGGGACGGTGAGCCTTTGTCGCGGCAGGGGGCGGCGGTTGTCGGACCTGTACGAGACGGGGGCGTTGCCGTTTGCTGTTGCCGTTGCCGTTGCGTCGGAGCAGGGGTGAAGATCGTCCAGGTGGTCTGGGGCGGTGTGGGGAACACGGGGGTGGTGGCACATGACCGGGTACGACGAGCTGTCCGGCGGAGTCTCGGTGGCGGCGGGCGAGGGTCTCGACGCGGGGTTGGTGGAGATCCACGACCTGCTCGCGGACGCCCCGGACCTGGCGGTACGGCTGGAGGCCTGGCGGGACGGCACCGGGGTGGCGCCAGGCGCGCTGCTCGTCCTCACGATCGCGTTACGGGCCACCGAGGCATGGACCGCACGGCAGATCAACGAGCTGGTGCGGCCGCTCGTGGCCCATGGTGGTGATCGCCCGCCGAGCAGCGGCGACCTCACGGCTGCGACGCGCTTGATCATGCGGCTGGTCCGCACCCGGCCCTCCCCCGCGCTGCTGCGTCCGGCCTTGGCCGCCCGCCGGGACGCGCTGCTCGCCGCCTGGTGCGGGCGGCGGGGCCTTGCCGAGGGCGCGGCCACCCCTTGGGGCCCGCCGAGTGGGCTGCCTCTGGTACCCACTCAGGCCCACCCGGCCCAGGACCGGGCCTTGGCGGGCCTGTTCAGCACGGCGCACACGCAGCTGGCCGTACCAGACCTGGGGGCCAGCCAGGCCGGAGCGCCTTGGGAAGGCCGGGCGGGCATGGCCTTCCCTCAGGCACCGGGGTGGATGTCGAGGGCGCTGCTCTACGGGGGCGAGGAACGGGGTCGCCGGGTGCTGGGCACGGTGCCGTGGTGGTTCGGGGCGGTGGACACCCTCCTTCAGCGGGATGCCGTATGGCGTCCGCGCGATGCCGCGGGGCTGCGGGATCTGGTCTCCTTCTCCCTCCACGAGGACCGGTTCGCCGTCTTCACGGTGACATTCCCCCAGGCCGACCAGACGGCCGTCGGGGCGGTGGAGTTCTCGTACACGTACGACCTGTACGAGCCGTGGGACACGGCGGAGTTGACCCTTGCCGTGCGGGCGGGGTGTGCCCGTCTCGACGTACTCCATGTCGATGGGGACGAAGCGCTGCCTCAGGTGCGGCGCACGCTGCTGCTGGAGTTCCCACCGGACGGAGTGGGCGGTCCGGCGGCCGAGGCGCTGGAGGCCGCGCTGGGCCGCCATGGCGGCCTGAGCCGCGTACTGCCGCCGCGGACCGGCACGGAGGCGCAGTTCCGGGCGGCGGACCGGGTGAAGTCTCGGGACCTGGCGGAGACCCTCGACCTCCTGGAGGGGCTCCCGAGTGTGCCGCGCCCTCGGCGGGTTCCGCTGCGCAAGGCGCTGCGCAGGCTGGAGGAACTGCGGGTGGAGCGGGCCGAGCGACGGTACAGGGCGTCGGGTCGACCGCTCCCCTACCGCCTCCGGAGGAGTCTCCAGAAGACCGAGCTGGAGGTCGGCTCGCTGGCGGACGGGCCGGCGGGTGCGGATCCGGAGGCGCTGGTTGGTGCTCTGTCCGTCCTGGGTTCGGACGACAGGGCCTTCGCGCATCTGCTGATGGGTGGGGACGGGCCGCGCGTCGTATGGGCGCATACGGTTCGCGGCCAGGCGCGTTCGGGCGTGCTCGCGGCCCCGGAGTTCGACCTGGAGGGGTTCGCCAAGTGCGTGACGGGATGGGTTCAGGGCGGATATCTCGGCGAGGGCCGGCGGGCGTCGGAGCTGCTGCTCGTCCCGTTGCTGGAGCGTCTGGTGCAGGCCCTGCGGGAGGAGGGCGTACGGCACCTCGTACTCAGCCCGTCCAGCCTGTTCGCGCTGCTGCCGCTGCACGCGGTGCCCGTCCCGTCGCTGGGCGCGGACCGGCTGCTGGCCGACTGCTTCCGGACGGTCTCGTACGCGCCGTCGCTCGCGTCACTGACCGGACTGGCGCGCCGCCCGCTCGTGCTCCCGGCTCCGCCCGCGTTCGTCTCGTACGGGGCGGATCTGCGCGGGCTGGCCACGGAGCGGGCCGTGCTGCGGCGCCTGTACGGGCGTGGCCTGGAGGTGTACACCGGGTCCGCTGCCACCCCGGCCGCGGTGCTGGACGCCGGCCGAACCGCGGGCACGCTGCACATCGCCTCGCACGGCTACACCGCTGCCGACCCGTACGCGAGTGGGCTGTTGCTGTCGGCCGGGGGTGGCGAGGACCCGTACGGCGGCCGGCTCACGCTGGGGCGCGTACTGCGGGAGGGCAACTTGGATGCGGCACAGCTGGCCGTGCTCTCCAACTGCTCCTCCGGTACGCACACGTCGACGCGGCTGGGCCTGGAGCGCTGCCGGACGCTCGATACGGCCTTCCATGCGCGCGGGGTGCGGGTGGTGCTGTCGACGCTGTGGCCGCTGTCGGATGTGGTGGCGCCCGTGTTCTCGGCTGTGCTGCACGCGCATCTGCGGGCGGACCGGTCGTACGGGGAGTCGTTCGGGGCGGCGGTGGGGTACCTGCGGGACCGGGGGTGGGAGCGGCCGCCCGAGGATGCGGTGGGGTACGCGGCGGAGGATGCGCTGGGGTTTGCGGACGGGGAGTGGCGGGGGCGGCTTCGTGACTTCGAGCGGCATTGCCGGGAGGACTGGGCTCAGGAGTGGGCTTGTTGGAAGGCGAGCGGTCTGCTGTGGTGATGCCGGGTAGCGGCCGCCTGCGCGGCTGCTTCCGCCTGTTCCGAGACTGCTACGACTGCGCGAGGTGACCATGACCGGCTCTTCCCTTTCTCCTTCGTTCAAGGACACGGCCCCTGGCGGCGGAGGCCGGTCGCACATTCCGTGGACGGATGCCGATCTGGCCGAGCTGGGGCGTTCGGGGTACAGCTCCCTGCGGACGGTCTGCGACCTGCTGGATGTCCTGTGCCGGACGCCTGGGGTGCCGGTCAGTACGACGCGGCTGCTGCCCGAGCTGGGGGTGACGCGGAAGGAGCTGGGCGGGAGGCTCTCGTATCTGAGCCGGTGGACGTTCGAGGAGCGGGGGCGCGGCAACTGGCCGTTGATGTGGGCCGAATTCCCGAGCGAGGACCCGCAGTTCGTCGACGAGTGCAGCTATGTGGTGACGCAGGCGATGGCTGAGGCCTGGGCCGGCACGCCGCGGACCTGAGCGCCGGTCCACTCACACGGTGAAACTCTGTCCGATCCGAGGCGGACGGTGTCGTGAGGCGCGTAGCCTGCGCGGCAGGGCAGGCGGGTGCGGTGAGGGGTGCGGCGATGGGGACGGAAGCCGAGGACGACAGGCACGAGGACTCGGGGACAGCGTTCCTGCGGTGCTTCGGGCGGCAGATGAAGCTGGCGCGGGAGGGGGCGGGGCTGACGCAGACGGAGTTGGGTGACAGGGTCGGGTACGGGGAGGGGCTCGTCGCGTCGGTCGAGCAGGGGCGGCGGATTCCGAAGCCGGAGATGATCGACGCGGTGGACGACGCGGTGGGTGCGGGTGGCATGCTGCGGGCGATGAAGGAGGAAGTCGCGCGGGCTCGGTATCCCGGGTTCTTCCGAGACGCGGCTCGACTGGAAGCCGATGCCGTTGAGCTTCACGTGTACGCGAACCACGCGGTTCCGGGGCTCTTGCAGACGGAGGAGTACGCCCGGGCGGTCTTCGCCATGTGGCGTCCCCTTCTCAGCAAGGAGATCATCGAGCAACGGCTGGCGGCCCGACTGGCCCGCCAGGCGATCTTCTCCCGCAAGGCCGCGCCGCTGATGAGCTTCGTCATCGAGGAGTCCGTCCTACGCCGCCCAATCGGTGGTCCGGACGTCCTGCGAGGCCAAATCGAGCATCTGCTCCTCATCGGTCACCAGCGAAACGTCGAGATGCAGGTCATGCCGACCGATCGAGACGAACATGCTGGACTTGCAGGCCCCTTCACGTTGATCCACACCAAGGAGCGGCGCAGGATTGCTTATACAGAGGTGCAGAGCGACAGCCGCCTGCACACGGAACCGAAGAAGGTCCAGGATCTCGAAGCCACGTACGGCATCATCCGGGCGCAGGCGCTTACCCCACGAGAGTCGCTGGTCTTCATCGAGAAGTTGCTGGGAGAGGCATGAACGGTCAGGCGTCCGAGCAGGAGACATCGCCACTCGCGTGGTTCAAAAGCAGCCACAGCGCCGGGGACGGGGGCGAGTGTGTCGAGGTGGCCAGCACGGCGGCTTCTGTCCGTGTCCGGGACTCGAAGCGGTCCGAGGGGCCGATGCTGACGGTTGGTGTGGACCGCTGGGCGGCATTCGTCGCGTTCGCAGCGCGGGACTGAACGACGAAGGGGTGGGCTGCTTCCTCTGTGGAGGAAGCAGCCCACCCCTTCGTCTCGCTACTCGGCCTTCCGGCGGCCGCCGCGCGCCTTCTTCTCAGGGCGCCAGGCGGTCAGGTCATCGACTGAGAGGCCGTGCTTGGCGCGCTGCTCGTCCAGGTACGCCTGGTACTCCTCGGACGGCGTTCCGTCCCATTCCTCGTCGAATTCGCCGTGCCACTGGTGGACCCACGGCATGACCTCCTGGAGGCCGGCGAGGAGCGGGGTGATCCGCTCGGTCTCCCAGCCTGACTCGTCGGTGCGGTCGTTGACGAGGTTGATCAGGGCTTGCGCCTGGTCCTTGTGGTCCCAGCCGGCCCAGCCGAGCAGGATCGTCGGGTCGGAGTCGGGGCCGGCGTCCGGGTAGGAGATGAACCGCTCCTTGGGAACGTCGAGCTTGCCGCGGTGGGACCAGTAGGACTGCTTGAGGAAGTCCGCGGAGGTGTACTTAGGCGGCACGGCGATCTCGAGCCGCTGCCCCGTCCGGTCCTCCTCCCGCTGAAGATCCCAGGTCTTCTCCCACTGAGAGCGCTTGCGGAGACCGGAGTCCTTGTAGCGCAGGGAAGCAAGGTAGGGGACGTGCTCGGCGGCGATGACGTCCGCGAGGACGGTCGCCAGGGAGGCGTCCCGCTTGCCGAGGTGGTCACCTGCGTAAAGCGCGGCGACAGATTGAACATCCTCGTCGTTGCGGAGGAAATCGGCGAGCTGGGAGATGGTTAGCGTGCGTGGCTGACGGAACCCCTCGCGGGTCGCGAACCATAGATCTTCGCGCTCACAGGCATCGAGCAACCAAGTCCGAAGGGCTGCGTTTTCCTTCTTTTCCCAGGTCTCGGATGCCCAGCGTCGCTTGTACTCAGGCCGCTCGATGAGACCAATATCCTCGTGGGATTCGATGAGTTCGATCCTGGCTTGCACTACGGCCTTGTAAGCATCGGGCCAGTGGTCGGGGATCTCGGTGATGGGCGTGGATCCGTGTCGATCAAACCATGCCGATTCGACTTCGCCAGCGGCTACCCTCCGCGCTAGCACAATCTCAAACGCACGCTCCCCTACCGAGATTCCCGGTACTGCACTGTGATCAGGGAATGAAACGCGCGCCATGTCGGGCGCGCCAAGGAGGTTGTATGCCCCATACACAAACCAGTCCAACTCCTCCTGGAGCGAGACCATCGAGGCGCGTACGCGAGTGTGTGCAACGCGGGCCTCAGCGAGCGAGACACGGGTGGGACGCCCGGACGCGACAGCAATGGCTGGCCCAAGAGCAGCCAACTCCTGAGCAAGCAAGTCAAGATGGCTCCCGAGTTCAAGCGGCAGTCGGACCGGGAGAGGAAATTTCTTCACATTTCCGCTACGGAAACCGTACCTCTCTTCCCACTCTTCATCCTGAACTCCCCGCCCCAAACCACTGCCAGATTTTGGCTGATTAACCTGCCTGAGCCAGAAGCAGGCAGCAGATGAATTCAGCAACCCAACCAGCGACACATGATCTTCAGGCGAGGCATCCTTAGAGAGTTTAGTGATGGGTGCCGATCTATTTAGCACGCGCTCGCTGCGGTCGAGGTAGAAGTGATTGTGCGTAGAGACTTCGGCGTGAACAATCGCCCAAGGATGAGCCTTCTCATCCTTGGGGAGCTGATGCCATTCCCACCACTCTCGTCCCGCACTACGATAGGTACCACCTTGAAACGCGGTGCGCCCCCAAAGATCGGTACGCAACGGCCACAGATACTTCACAAATTCCCGACTCAATGAATCATGCGGCAACAACCCCTTGAGCGCATCGTAAGGAACCAACATCACCTCAGCGCCACGAACGCCCCAATCACGAACATGTTCACCCCGATGGGCCACCTGCCCATGCATTTTCGCCCTAGCTTGACGAGCAAAATACCCACTCGCCGGCAGGGTAAATGCTTCGTCAGCGTGAGTGTCCCCATAGAATCCACAACGAATCGCCATACTGCGAACCGTTGAGCTACTCGCTACCTCCATCGAGTCCATCAAGGAAATAGCCGAACCACCCGCCAGAACCCATGGATGCTTACCCAGGCGAGATCTAGAAAATTCGCTTACCCCGATCCACTCCGAGGAATATCCCGGACGATCTCGATTAGCTACAATTTCGGGCCAAACGACCCCCTTGGTCGGATCTAGGGTCCGACCTGGTTCGTCGCGAAGTCCGAACGTCACCTTCACCTTCTGCTCTCGCCTCGGGAATACATTCTGACCCACCAGTACCACTGTCGGAGTCCCATGACCCTGAATTTGAATACCCGAGAGGTCGATTACGTGAGTCACAAGCACCGTGGGTAGAAATTCCTCAACCAACTTGGCGCCAAATTTCTGCTTAATGAAGGAGTTACCTGTGATCTGCCCAGTAAATCCTGCCGCCTCTACCCCTGCACCACGAATCGCCAGCCCAAAAATCCGCTCAGCGAAAGGAATCGTGAGAAAATATTCACCCCGACAAGATCCATAGGATGCTCGATAGTTTTCGCGCTCGCGATCATCGTCGACCCCAATGTACGGCGGATTCGCCACCACCACGTGGTAGCTCCCCCGTCCCAGCAGGTCCACACGGTCCGCGTACTCCCAGACGTCCTCCGTCCGGTAGGCGAACGTGCGCCCGTCCGCCTCCCCAAACAGGGTGTCCAGGGACTCCGTCACAGTCTCCGCGCCTCGCCCGTGCAGCAGCGAGTCCCCCACCGCCACATGGATCGGCAGCTCCGGAGCCCGCCGCAGCTCCCGCACCCCGCACGCCTTCAGCGCAGCGACGAGCAGCCGGAAACGGGCGATCGCCGCCGCGAAGGGGTTCTTGTCGGCGCCGTGGACGGAGTCCAGGGCGCGCCGCACCAGGACCCAGCCATCGGTGCCAGGCTCCGCCTCGCGCCACTTCGCCAGCAGCCGCTCGAACATGCCCAGCAGGAAGTGGCCCGAGCCGCACGCCGGGTCGATGCAGCGCAGGCCCCGCGCGATCGGATCCTCGCCCGTCCAGCCCGCCGGCTTGTGCTTCCAGACGGGGTCGAGGCCAAACTCCTCCACCGCCGGTTCCAGCGTCAGGTCGAGGATGAACTCCTCCACGAACTCCGGCGTTTGCAGGAGCGCGTACGTCTTCCGTGCGTGCTCGCTCAGGTCCTGGTACAGGTCGCCAAGGAAACGCGTGTCCAGTTCCGCGTCCGTGAAGTCGTAGCGGATCTCGCCGTCCGCTCCGCGCTCACGCCAGAACGCCAGCAGCCCGCTCGCCGCCTCATAGCCCGGGTCCAGCTCCCACAGCGGGTTGTGCTCGCGGTCGAAGAGACCGGCCACCGTCGGGTTGCTCTCCGCCAGCGCCTTGAAGGACGCCGTCAGCCAGTCCCGGTCGTTGTGCTCCGGGTTAGTGCGGAAATACTCCGCGTGACGGTCTTCCGCCTCCGCGAGCCGCTCCCCCGGACCCGAGAGCCACGCGTCCGGCACGAGGCCGTTGTCCTCGCAGAACCGCACGAAGACGCACGCCAGCACCCACGCCGCCGCAACCTGCGTCACCCGCTCGTCGCGCCACGTCTCGTACGTCGCCGCGGTCCGCTGGGCACCGTACGCGGACTCGTACTCGCTCCGGAGCGCCCTATGGAACTCCTCGACCGAGTCGGTCCGACCGCGCAGGTCGTCCTCAAGGATCCCCACCTGCTTCTGCAGGTCCTTGAGCAGTGCGGCCTTGTCCACCAGCGGCGCCTTTCCCTCGTCACAGCCGTTGCCCCGTTCCGCGACGGCATATCGATCCATTTTGCCAGGCCGGAGGCAGTTTCCGTCCTGGCATCTCGGAATCCCGGGGCTCCCGAGATCAGGGAATTACGACTGGACCTTCGGCACGCCGCCCCTGCGACCGATGGAGAACGCGATCCGGTACACGTCCGGCAGGTCGATCCGGCCGTCCCTGCGGCGCCGCATCACACCCAGCCCGATCAGCTCGTCGATCAGGCGCACGTAGTCGTCCGCATATCGCGGCCCGGTTCGGACCTCGGCACCATTGCCGCTCGCATTGGCGCGGGCCGCCTCCCGCTGGAGGCTCGACGTCAGCTCGGACTCGTGCCAGCAGTCGAGCACCAGAGCCTGGTCGATCGGCACCTGCTGGCCGGCCAGCGGGGCGATGGCCGTGTGGACCCACGGCATGTCCTCACGGATCTCACCCACACGGGTCTGCGAGGCCGACTGCACCCCGCGGCGGATCCCCTCGTGGTGGATGGCGTACCCGTGCGCCGCATAGTTCCCCCGGGTCTCGTCGACCGCCATGCCCAGGGCGTTGAGGAAGCTGCGGGGGCTGACCTGCTCGACGCCGTCCATGAGGTGGTTGGGCAGCCAGGTGTAGGTGATCCCCTTGCGGAAATTCGCCCCCATGTACGGGCCCGCGAGCACGCTGAAGGTATCGGCTTGGGTGCCCTGGTCACCGAGCAGCGTCGACGGCAGCAGGTGCCTGCCGTGCGTGTGCTCGGTCCAGCCGCCGGTCAGGGCGCGGAAGCGCCGCGACTCCTCGCTGTCGTGGTTGCCGAGGTAGTGGAAGAACAGGCCGTACAGGTTGGTCGTGGACCACTTCAGACTTGCGGCGTTCGCGGTCAGCTTCGACGCGTCGGGGAAGTGGAGCAGAGCGCCGTCGAACATGTCGGGGCGGATGAAGATCTTGCAGCGGACGTTCCTCGTGCCGAGGCGCATCTCCAGCGCGAGCTGGAGGATGCCGGCGACCAGGCGGTCGGCCTGCACTCGGTCACGGTGGAGGTGCTCCAGAGCATCGAAGAGCACGAGCTTTGTGATCTTTCCCGCCTGGGCTTCCTTGTCGGCCTGCGCGATCGTCCGGTCCCGCTCACCCGGGTGTTCCTGCACCCAGGCGATCCGTTCCTTCCAGCTCACCAGCTCCTTGAGCTGCGGCTGTCCGAGCGCCACCAGCAGAACGGCGTTCCAGAGATCGTACGGACGGACACCCGCGTCGACGAGGCTGGCCAGCTCACCCGGGCCCGGATACAGATCCGGGGCCAACTGGGCACCGTAGCCCTGACAGACCTCCAGGTGCCGCAGCCTGTCGATCCGGTATTCCTCCGCAGCGACATCCCTCAGTTGATCGTCGAGAAGCGAGCGGTACCAGAAGGTCTTGCCGACCCCACGGCCTCCGCGGACGACCGTGGTGTCCACGTGCAGTGCCAGCCGGTGGCTGTCCGGGGTGAAGAGGGTGGAGAGCGACGGCTCGACCGTGTCCGCGTCCTGGGCCGACGGCAGCGCCGAGCTCAGCAGGTCGCGGTATTCCTCGGGGCCGAGCGGGGCGGTCATCGTGGTCCTTCGATCATCAGGTGGGTGGCGGTCTCCAGGAAGGAAGCGTACGCAGTCTGGACGAACGACGTGCCTTCCCAGCCCGGCGTCGACGCGGCATCGAGGCCGACGAGCTCGAGGGTGAACAGGATCGGGATCGGCGCGTGCGGTGCGGAATCGTCCTCAGGGCTGGGGTTGAAGCCGGAGGCGTCGTCTGCGGCAAGATCGTCGTAGAGGACGGAGAAGCACGACCAGGCGTGATCGCGGAACGACTCCAGGTACTCGGCTTGAGGACGGTCCGGAGAGTCGGGGACCATCGAGGCAACCATCCGCAGCTTCTCCCGGATCGCAGGAGCCTGCCCCGAGGAGCGCCAGGCCGTGAAGAGGTCGCGGTAGCCGGCCCACGTCTGGCCGTTGTCGCTGCCGAACAGCAGGGCGAGATCGCAGAGGCGGGAGATCGCGACGGCCGCGATGTCGTGGATGCCGGCCCGGCTGTCGATGAGCACCACATCGGGGCGTCGGCTCTGCTGGGCCACCGCGTCCTCGCAGGCGCGGACCGCCGCCTCCAGCCGGTCGGCGAAACCGGACAGCCCGTGGGCGGGCACGTCGGCGTAGACGCGGTTGAGCTTGTCTACGTACGCGTACTCGATGTCCTCCGCCCCCCGCCCGCGGGCGGGTGCCACCCACAGCTCACCGTTGCCCTTGACGGGGACGTGGGTCGCGGGTGCGACGAGGTCCAGACCCTCCTCGTTGCCGAGCGCCGACTCGACCAGCTGGTCGACGATCCCGTACTCGGGCAGCTGGTCCTCGGCGACGAGCAGAGGGCCGGAGCCGGGTGACTCGAGGTCGAGATCCACGACGAGCACGCAGTGGTCTTGGTCTGCTAGGTGCTTCGCCAGCATGAAGGTGGCGGTGGAGCGGCCGACGCCGCCCTTGAAGCCGTACAGCGCGGTGCGGGAGGTACGGACGCCATCCGACTCCGGTTCCGGGGTGCTGACCTTGGCCCAGTCCTCACCGACCACGGTGTTGTCGAGCCAACTGATGCGGCCCTGCCCGGGGCCGGGGACATAGCCGAACTCGTCGACCGCCCGGGGTGAAGCCAACAGTGCGTCCGGCTGGAAGAGGCCGGATGCGAGGAGGAGGGGACGTTCGGCCGCGTACCGGCCGAGACTGGTGACGAGCTGTTCCTGCCATGCGTCGGCCCGGGCCGGGTCGACACCGCCGCCGGTCCGGTCGTCCAGGAGCAGGGAGAACCGGCCGAGGAGGTCCCGTACGAGCAGAACGTCGACACCGGTCGCGGCTGCGGCACGGGCGACGGCCTGGGCGAGGGGGCGCGCCTGGTCGAAGCGGACCGGGGCGTTGAGGAAGGTCACGTGAGAACTCCGATGAGCGCCTGCTCGTGCAGGCTGAGTATCTGTTCGGCCGCGGCGCGGCGGTCGCTTACCTTGGCTGGATCGACGGACGTCCCATCGAGGTAGCGGTCCTCTGGCGACCAGTCGGCGAACGGCTGCCACGCACTGATAACACCGGACAGTATGGTTCCGCCCCGGCCGTGCATCTGCAGCGCCGCGGCGGCCAGCATGGGCTCGGTGTCTGTCTGCAGGGACGGAAAGTGTCCCAGAAACCTGGGCTTACCGTTCTGCTTCGGCAACCAGGGCCTGTTGTGCGGCTCCACCGAGACCAGCTTGTTCCGGATCAGCAGGCTCTTGACAGCGCACTCGGCGACAAAGCCGTAATGGTGGTCCGCGTTGGGGAAGCGGCCGTCTTCGTGCAAGTAGACCGCGTCTTCGTGGTGACGCAACGCAGCACTCGCATAGTGGTCTTGCAGAGTGGTCTCGGGCACATCCGGATCCTATGCGGCGCCGCCCCCGAGCAGGGCGGCGCCCTCACCATCAAGCGCCCCGGCAATCAGGTCCCCTGTCTCAACTCCTTGAGGAACAGCCGGTCCAGAACGGCCCATTCCGTCGCCCGGTCCACGACTTCGACGGTGCGGCCGTCCAGGGATGGTGACTGCTTGGGGTCCTCCATCGGGCACAGCCACCACAGGCCGTGCGGGAGGTCCGCCGGGCGGCGGGCGGACTGCTGAAGTGTCGTCAGGAGCTCACGGCCGCCGCCGTCCCAGTACCGCGACAGCAGGCCGGCGTTGTGGACGAAGAGAACGGCTTTCGTGCCCGCGGCTTCGGCACGGGAGACCAACCGCTCGGCGAGGCGCTCGGTCACCACCTGGGTGTAGGAGCGCAGGGCCGCACCGAGTTCACCGGTCTCCGTGAACCTGGCGTCGGCGCGCAACACCGCCTGCCACTTCTTGCCCCGTTCCTCCACCAGATCGCGGAACACCTCCAGGAACTCCGCGTTCAGGTCCACCCGTGCGACACCGAACTCGGCCGCCACGGCCTCCGCCGTGCCGGGCAGCTCGGTCCCCTTCACGGTCAGGGCCAGGAAGCCGCCCCGCCGGGCGGCCACGGTGAGCCGTGCGCGGAGGATCGCCTGTGGGTCCCGTCCCGCGGACGCTGCCGCCTGGGCTTCGGCGGTGAGGACACTGGTACGCGTGTAGCTGAGGCTCGACCAGTGGTTCGGCTCCTTGACGGGCGGGAAGAACCGCTTGCGCTCGTGGTTGTAGGACAGCGGGAACTGCGCTTCTCCCAAGGCTTCTTCGAGCTCGACGTGGGTCGGCTCTCCGGCGGCTCCCAGCAAGGGGAAGCGGGCCTGGACCCGCGCCAGCAGTTCCGTGGGCGAGATGCCCTGGTCGCTACGGACTCCTGCGGCTGCCTGGGAGATGCGCAGGGCACGGGCGAGCTGCAGATCGGTCGGGTAGAGCTCGAGTCGCGGCGAGGCCGCCACACCCTTGGCCACGGCCGCCGCGAGTGCGACCAGTCGGGTGTCCGCCAGGGGTGGCATGCCCTCCGGGGCGGGTACGGCGCGCAGCTCTCGGACGACCGTGGCGCGGCCCGGCAGTGGGTCGCGGCCTGCAAGGTCCTCGGCGGTCAGGCCCAGCGCGACGGCGTGTGCCGCCAGTTCCTCCGGAGTCGGATCGTCGGTTCCCGGCAGAGAGTCGAGGGCGAGCAGCACGCTTGAGCCGCGGCGCAGGATCTCCAGGCGCGGCTCGTCGCCCTCGTGGTCGTCACCACGTCTGCGTGCCTCTGTCTCGGCCGCCGCCCGGACGACGGCGAGCGCCTTCGCCATGGTCTGCCCGGGGGTGTCGTCGCCTGCACCATGGCGAACGCGGAGCTCGGCGGCGGCCTCCTGGACGGTCATCACGCGGCCGGACTCGGCGAGGACCTGGACCAGCTCGTCACGGATCTGGGAGATCCACTTGGCTTGTGCCCATTCCTCGACCGCGGCGGTCTGGTGCCTGGAGACGGTTGCCTGGCTGATCCCGAGCTGCTTGGCGATCGAGACCTGCGCGGGCCACACGTCCAGGGTGGCAGTGGTGGAGAGGCCGAGGGTCAGGCGGACCGCTTCCGGGCGGAGGTTGCCCTTGCGGGCAGGCGCCGGTTCCAGGCGTGCCGCGAGCGCGTCCACGGACTCGAACCGTACGCCGAGGACGTCGTCCGTCTCGCTCTGCCCGGCCGGGGCGGTTGCCGGGGCGGTGCGGCGCAGTGCACTCCACTGCTTGTGCCGGCGGTTGAGCTCCTTGCGCACGAGGGCTCCGGCGCCCCGTGCGCGGGAGATCGTGTGGGGCGGGATGTCGAGCAGCGTGCCGACGGTAGTGGCGCCCAGGCTCGCGGCGACGGACGCGGCCCGTGGAGAGAGTCCCGCCGCATCCAATGCGGTACTCAACTCGGCTGCTGCGGCGGCGTGTTCACGCGCCTCGTCGGTGGTGGCGACGCCTGCGCCCATCGTGGCGGGCGTGGTGACCGGCGGTGCCGAGTCCGCGGTGCGGAAGAGCTGCCGCCAGGCGTCCTGCATCTGCTGGAGCGAGTCGAAGCGGTGGTCCAGGTCCCGGTGTAGGGCCCGTCGGAAGAAGGTGGTGAGGCCGTCTTCCAGACCGGGCTCGAACAGTTCACTGGCGATGTAGAGCTCGGCGTCGGTGACCGTACGCGGGTCGATCTGCCCGTCGCCCCAGACGGGGCGCTCTCCCGATGCCATCTCGTGCAGGGTCACGGCGGCGGCGTACCACTCGGCGTGGTCGTCGAAGCGGGAGCGGCGCGTGTCGCCGAGGAACGGGTCCAGGTAGCCCCTCGTCCCTGCGCTGGTGTCGCGGTCGGGCACGTCCGCAAGTGAGAAGTCGAACAGCATCAGCTGCCAGGAGCCGTCGTTGCGCTTGTAGAGGCCCAGGTTGTCGGGCTTGATGTCCCGGTGCCGGATCCCCTTCGCCGCCAGCTGGTCGAGCCCGAGGAACAAGTCGTTGCCGTACCGCTCCAGCTGGTCGTACGTGAGCCGGCCCTCGCCGCGGAGCCGTGCGCCCAGGCTGAGCTCACCGGCGTACTCGATCTCGAGGAGGGTGTGGCCGCCGAGCTCACGGGGCTCCTCCAGCAGTCGTACGATCCGGCCTCCGCCGATCTCCTTGAGCGCGCGGGCCTCCGCGAAGAGGCGTGCGTCCTTCTGCCGGTCGAGGGCGACCTTGAACACGCGTTGTTCCCGGAGCGGCTCCCCCGCAGGCCCGTCCTCGTCTTCGACGGGCCGGTCCACCAGAAGGGCACGGGCGGTGGCGCCGGTGCCGAGGACCCGCTTGACCGTCCAGGTGTCGTCGAGCGGCTGGCCCGGCAGTACGGTGAGCGGGTCCGCGGCCGGGAGGCCGGGCTGTTCGGGGATGACGGAGTCCTGCTCCGCCTGGTCGAGAAGGTCGAGGAATCGGTCGGCGGAATCGATGCGGGCGTTGACGTCGGCGCGGGTGGCCTGGAACACGAGGTCGTCGAGCGCGGCGGAGATCCCGTCGGCGACCGCGTAGGGGTGCAGGCCGCCCTCGGCAGCCAGCCGGTCGATCAGGGTGCTGCGACGGTCGGCCGGCGCCTCCCCGGTCAGCAGCAGATAGGCGAGTGTGCCAAGGCCGAAGAGGTCCAGGTCGACGGGGTCGGCGAACTCCTGGTCCGTTTCCGGGGCCAGGTACACGCGGGCGGCGTCCGTGATGAGTCCCGCATCCAGCGCGGTGCCGACGAGGGACGTCAGGCCACTCGTCTCGAAGTCGCGGGCAGCAGTTTGCCAGTCCGTGATCCGGATGACGGGGTCTGCGCCGTCCTGCTTCGCGGAGACGTAGACGGAGCGTGCGGCGAGGGCACGGTGGTAGAGGGAGCGATTGTGTGCGTAGCGCACGGCCTCGGCCAGCTGGCGCACGAGATCGAGGCGCATCTCCGGGGTGAGGCGGCCGCCGTAGGCGTCGAGGTAGGCATCGAGACGAAGGTCGGAGTGGCGGTGACGGAAGAGGATCGCCGGGCCACCCTGGTGCTCACGAATTTGGGCCGCCTGGGCGATGCCGCGGTGGTTGATGCCCTGGAGCACCTGGTACTCGCGGCGTGCGGCGCGGTCGGCGGCACGCTTCTCCGTGTCCCCGACGGCCTGCCCGACGAGGTAGATGCGAACGCGGCCCTCTTCCTGGACCAGGCCGTCGTCGCGTACCGCGAGCCGGTCCTCCCAGCCTGGGCCGACGTCCAGCGCGCGCGGCTCCAGCTTCCAGTCGTCGCCGAACCGCAGATGGGCAACGGAGTGGCTGATCCCTATGCGTTGGATCCACTGTTCGAGCAGCTGAGCCGTGCGCGACGTGAGGCGCCAGCTCTCGCGTTCGGGAGGCAGCCCCAGGAGGTCGTCCCAAATCTTTGCGAGTCCGCTGGAACCGTCGTTGAGGCCGTAGACCCCGGCGCACTGGAATTCGTCGAGCTCGCTGACCAGACCGGCCCCGTGGAGGAAAACGGCGGGCTTGATGAACGGCACGTCGCGCGGATCGTTGCCGCAGGCGCGGGCGGCCCGCTCCAGCTGGTTCTTCAGTTCTTTCGTCTTGAGGTCGGTGAGGTGAAGCGGATTCTTGAGCGTGCGCACCCGGTCTGCGTGGAACTGCCAGGTGTCTCCGTGATTGACGACCCGGCCCGGGTGGCCCTTCAGCTCAAGGAGGTAGAGGCCGCCCGGTACCGCGATCAGCAGATCACATTCGTTGATGCGGCCCGAGGCGGCGGTGAACGAGAAGGTCGCCCAGGCACGGTAGGGCTCCGTCTTAGGCATCAAGTGACGAATGTGGTCGAGTCCGTCCTGCTCCCACGCGAACCCGGACCTCCGCGGCTGGAACCAGCGCTCCCTGTTCGGCGGCGGGCCGGGCTTGGGAGCGGGGGGCCGAGCTGCCGGAGTCACCGTGGGACCTCCAGGGTGTCTGATGCGTGGGTGGACACAGGGGATTCGGATGGCGACTCTACCTGCGACCGGTGACACGTGGGCCGGGTGAAGATCATTCTTGGCCGGTGGGGGTGAACCGGGCTCGTTTTCGGTGGCCTCACGAAGCCCCTGCTGCCACTCTGTCCACGAATGATCGAGGAGACAGATGAGCACGGGTGCGGCATCCGAAGAGTCCAGGACGATCGAGAGCGAGGTGGTCGACGACGACTGGGATGATGACGAAGAAGAGTGGGACGAGGACCGTCCCGAGAACTTCGAGGACCGCCAGCAGGTTGCGCACGCTCTTGCGCTTGCCGAGAAGGAGCCCGAGAAGGGTGTCCCGGTGCTTATCGGGATGCTGACCGACACGGATCTCGATGAGAACGGGGACTTCGAGCTGCGTTCGGATGCCATGGCATGCCTGTGCAGCATGGGAGGGGCAGCTGAACGAGCCGCCCTGTGGGTTGTCGAGTATGCCCACCCCATCTACGACTTGACTGCGGTCTTCATGTCGTCGGGCATCACGTCCGGTACAGGCGCGAAAGACCGAACTCCCGATCAGATCCGCAAGGAGGAAGCCGATTCACTGGCCTTCCTCGCCGCAGCGAAGGAACTGGACGAGAACCTGCGTTGGCGGGCGATCGACGAGTACCTCGGCACAACGGGCTTCAGCGGCTACCGGAGGCTGGGCCAGATCGCGCCGGACATCGACATCGCACGGGCTGTGCACGGATACGGCTGGGCCGGCGGCCAGTTCGCGAGCAGTCTGCGCAACCTGGTTGCCCAGGACGACAGCAAGCCCATGGATCTGCGGATCGAAGCAGTCGGGTTGCTCTGGAACGACAGCCCCAGCACAGCAGCTGGCGGACTGGCCAGCGTCATGGATGGTCTTCCGCTGGGTGGCCGTTCGCCTGGAGACCTCCTCCACGCGCTCAACCGCATGACGGAGGAGGAGGTCGAGGCTCTCCTTGGCGGGCTCGAAGGCGACGAGTTCCGCCGCGCGGGAAGCCGCTTCCTCGCTTCCACGCTCGATGCGCTCAACGCGGTGCACGAGATCCACCCGCTGGGGGACATCGGTGAGGTCCTTCACTCCTGGACGCGTGAGGCGGTCGTCAGGTGGGGGCAGGAAGCAGAGGCGAACAGCTGTCTCGATGCATCCGACAAGGTCGCCCTGACTCTGCTAGCCGGGCGGTATGCGGAGGTGCGGTCGGTCGACTTCAGCAACAAATGGGCCGACCAGGGAGAATTCTTCCAAGAGTCGTTCTTCACCGTGGCCGACCGCTGGAACGAGTTCGCCGTGGGTGACGCATACCGGCTGGCGTTCTACTCCTCATCCGACGTGCGTTGCGTCCTGCGGGTCGAGCCCACCGCCAATCCCGGAGTGAGGGGCTGGCACTTGGCGGTTGAAGAGCGAGATCCCGGTGGCCTCGAACGCTTTGCGGGTGAGATCACCGAGCGTGCCGAACGCAGCAGCGTCGACCTCCCGGATCAGCTGATGGCACGGGCCGACTGGGTCAGGCTGCTGTTCGAGGGAATCTCTGAGCTCTCGTAGCCCCGGCACTCATGGGCCCCGATGTCGGGAATCCCACCCACTCCCGGGGCCCTTCGAGCACGATTCGGGATCAGCCGCGGGACGCGGCGATCTCTGCGACCCGGCGGCGGACCAGGTACCAGCCGCCGACCAGGGCGGCCGCGATCGCGGGGATGCAGAGGACGGTGGTGCGGCCCACTCCGCCGTCGCACCACATCAGGACCAGGACCGTGACGAGGAAGACCAGCGTGACGAGCTGGGTGTAGGGGGCCCAGGGCAGCCGGTAGGCGGGGCGTTCGACGCGGCCCTGCTTCGCCCGGCGCCAGAAGTGCAGCGAGCAGAGCATGACCATGGCCCAGGTGCCGAGGATGCCGAGCGAGGCGAAGTTGAGGACGATCTCGAAGGCGTCCTTGGGCATGTACTTGTTCAGGGCGACGCCGGCGAGGCCGAAGGCGGCGGTGAACAGGACGCCGCCGTAGGGGACCTTGCCCTTGTTCATGCGGGCGGTGAAGCGGGGCGCGGAGCCGGACATGGCCATGGAGCGCAGGATGCGGCCGGTGGAGTAGAGGCCGGAGTTCAGGCTCGAGAGGGCGGCGGTCAGGACGACCAGGTTCATGATGCCGGCGGCGCCGGGGACGCCGAGCTTGTCGAAGACGGTGACGAAGGGGCTCTGGTCGGAGCTGTACTCGGTGTAGGGCAGCAGCAGCGCGAGCAGGACCACGGAGCCCACGTAGAAGAGGCCCACGCGCCACATGATCGAGTTGATCGCCTTCGGCATGATCTTCTCGGGGTTCTCGGTCTCGCCGGCGGCGACTCCGCACAGTTCGACGGAGGCGTACGCGAAGACGACGCCCTGGATGACCAGGAGCATGGGGAGCGTCCCGGCGGGGAAGATGCCGCCGTTGTCGGTGATGGAGGCCAGGCCGGGGGTGTGGCCGCCGATGTCGTGGCTGGTGGCGACCAGCCAGATGCCGACGATCAGGAAGACCACCAGGGCGGCGACCTTGACCAGGGAGAACCAGAACTCCATCTCGCCGAAGTACTTCACCGAGATCAGGTTCGCGGTGAGGACGACGGCGAGGGCGATGAGGGCGAGGACCCACTGGGGGACGTCGGTGAACATCGACCAGAAGTGGGCGTAGGTCGCGGCGGCGGTGATGTCGGCGACGGTGGTGGTCGACCAGTTCAGGAAGTACAGCCAGCCGGCGGTGTAGGCGCCCTTCTCCCCCATGAACTCGCGGGCGTAGGAGACGAAGGCCCCGGAGGAGGGGCGGTACAGGACGAGCTCGCCGAGTGCCCGGACGACGAAGAAGGCGAAGACGCCGCACACCGCGTAGGCGATCGCCAGGGAGGGGCCGGCTCCGGCGAGGCGGCCGCCGGCGCCGAGGAACAGGCCGGTGCCTATGGCCCCGCCGATCGCGATCATGTTGATGTGGCGGGACTTGAGGTCCTTGCTGTATCCCTCGTCGCCCGCGTCGGTGTGGCGTGCGGACGGCTCGGCGGGGGCCTCGGCCAGGGTGCGGTCGGTCATGTACGACTTCGCCTTCGTGGGGTGGACAGGCAGACCGGGCCGCCGGGCGGGGGAGCTGGGTGGTGTCCCCTGTGCGACGGTCCGGGTGTTTTGATCGCCCCAGGAGACCATGAGGGTCCACCGCCCGCCAAAATCGCACCCGCACGCATCGAAGCCCCCGACGACCTTGGAAAGGGGTGTCGGGGGCTTCGCGGGCGGTGGAAACCGAGGTTTCGAGGGTGCGGCGTCAGCTGCTGCGCGGGCTGTCCGGGGCGGCCTCCGCCGCGGCCTGGTCGAGGCGGAAGGCCTCGTTGCCCAGGCCGATGCGGGCGTGCGCCTCGGGGCGGCTGCGGCGCAGCACCAGTCCGTAGAGCAGTCCGGCCACGGCGGCGGCACCGATGATGCCGGGCAGGAGGCCGCTGAGCGCGGAGCCCTTCTCCGCGCCGACCAGGACGCCGAAGTCCTTGACGGTCAGGACGGCGATGGCGAGCAGGGCGATCCCGGCGGCGCCGGCCGCCGCGAGCCGCCAGATCTGGGCACCGGCGGTGCCGCGGCGGACGAAGAAGGCGATGACGGCGAAGGAGGCGGTGGCCATGAGGAGGGTGACACCGAGGGCGCCGACGCTTCCCATCCAGGTGAAGAGGTGCAGGACGGGCGCGGTGGGGTCGCCGGCCGGCTTGTCGTCGGTGACGGCGAAGGCGATGACGACGAGGACGGAGACGGCGGTCTGCAGGAGGGAGCCGGTGCCGGGGGCGCCGGTGCCGGCGTTGGTCCGGCCGAAGGCCGCAGGGAGGAGGCCTTCGCGGCCCATCGCGAAGGCGTAGCGGGCGACCACGTTGTGGAAGCTGAGCATGGCCGCGAACATGCCGGTCACGAAGAGGACGTGCAGGACGTCGGTGAAGGCGGTGCCGAGTCGGTCGCCGGTGAGCTGGAAGAGCAGGCCGGGGCCGGCTTCCGCGGAGGTCTTGACGACCTCGGAGGGGCCGGTGGCGACGGTGAGGGCCCAGGCGCTGAAGGCGAAGAAGAGGGCCACGAAGCCGACGGCGAGGAACATCACGCGGGAGACGACGATGTGAGGCCGGCTGGTCTCCTCGGCGTAGACCGGGGACTGCTCGAAGCCGACGAAGGCGGCGATGCAGAAGCAGAGGGCGGTGCCGAGGCCGGCTCCGCCGAGGGTCGCGGGGTCGAAGGCGTGCAGTGAGAGGCCCTCGGGGCCGGGCTTCGCGAGGGCGGAGACGTCGAAGATCACGACGAGGGCGCACTCGATGAGGAGGAGGACGCCGAGGACCTTCGCGTTGAGGTCGATCTTGAGCCAGCCGAGGGCGCCGGTGACGGCGACCGCCGCCAGGGCGGGTATCCACCAGGCGAGTTCGGTGTCCAGGTAGGTGGCGAAGAGGTTGGACACCTCGAAGCCGAGGATGCCGTAGACGCCGACCTGCATGGCGCTGTAGGCGACGAGGGCGACGAAGGAGGCGCCGGCGCCCGCGGTGGGGCCGAGGCCCCGGGCGATGTACGCGTAGAAGGCGCCGGCGTTGTGGACGTGCCGGCTCATCTCGGCGTATCCGACGCCGAAGAGCGCGAGGACGACGCCGAGGATGACGAAGAGCAGGGGCTGGCCGACGATCCCCATGACTCCGAATGTCGTGGGCATGACACCGGCGACGACCATCAGGGGCGCGCTGGCGGCGAGCACGGAGAGCAGCAGTCCGGCGGTGCCGAGGCGGTCGGCGCGCAGGGCGCGGTCCGTCCCCTTGTACGTTCTTATGTCGGCCGGGTCCTGGACTGTGGTGGAGCTGCCCGTCGGCATGGCAGGTTCCTTTCGAGGATGGTTGAGCGCGGGGGTGTTCCAGGTGCGTCAGGCGGTGCCCAGGGCGGCGCCGCGCGCGGCGAGGAAGGCCTTGTGCGGGTCCCGGTCCGGATAGGACCAGGGGGCGGGGGTCGCGTGCCTCCCGATGCGGTGGAAGAGCGCTGCGGCCTCGGCGGGGCGGCCCTCGCAGAGCTTGGCGTGGGCCAGGAAGTTGAGGTCGACCCGGTTGCGGGGGTGGTCGTCGCGCTCCCATTCCAGCCACCAGTCGAAGGCGGCGCGCAGCACCTGGCGGGCGCGCCGGCCGGACCAGTGCTGGGTGGCGCTGCCGAAGGTGTGGCCGTGCGTGGCGGCGAGCACCCGGTAGCGCTCGGCGTGCGCGATGACCGGGAGGACGGCGAGCGGGGAGTCCGCCGGGGCCTCCTCGGCGGCCCAGGCCGCGAAGTCGTACACCTCGTGGAGCGGGTCGTGGCCGGCGCCGGGCGCGCGTTCGGCGAGCTTGGCGACCATCAGGTGGTGGGCGTGGTGGTGCTCGCGGTGGCGCGCGCGGACCTGGTCGAAGTGGCGGCTGAACTCCTCCTCGGTGCCGAAGGCCCGGGTGAGGAGGAGCAGCGCGAGCCAGGGGGTGGGGTCCGCGGGGAGCAGGGCGGCGGCACGGCGGCAGGCCTCCTCCGCGGCGGCCGGGGTGTCCTTCTTGCGCAGGGCGCGGAAGACGGCGGCGCAGGCGAGCAGGGTGGCGGCGTCGGCGCTGCCGGGTTCGGCGAGCAGCCATTCGCGGGCCCAGGCGGTGGCCGCCGGGGTCTCGGCGAGGACGACCACGCGGTGGCCGCGCCGGTCCCAGTCGTCTCCGGTGGCGACCAGGAGGGAGCGCGCCTTCGCCCAGCGGCCCTGGGTGAACTGCGTGCGAACGTCCACGAGTTCGGCGTCGCAGAGGGCCGGGTCGAAGAGCTGGGCGTCCCGCTTGCGGGCGCGGCCGAGGGGCGGCGGAGGCGGGGACATCCGCGGTTTTTCCCTCCAGGACGCGGGTGGTCGGGGGATCACGCCGGTGAGCGAGCCCGTGATCACGCACAGCAAAGCGGTAGGCCCGGCTCCGAGTCAAGGTCCAGTCCACTGGGTGGCGTGTTTCAACTGCTTTGTTCCAGGTGGCAGTTGGGGCGGTTGTGCCGGTTCGGGGATGTCCGTGCCGTCTGGCCGTAGGGTGAACGCATGACCTACATCGACGATCTTCCGCCGTACGAGCTGGGATTCCCGGGGCCGCTGCGCGACAAGCTGGTCGCAGCCGTGCTGAGCGGGGCGAAGACGGCGTCGACAGGACTGCTCGCCGGCTACGAGGCGGCGGGCGAGCCGGTGCCCGAACCGGGGCAGCGGAGGGCGCTCCTGGACTCCGCCGGGTGTCCTGTGGCCGTCCTCGAGGTGACGGAGGTACGGGTCGTGCGGCTCGACTCGGTGGACCTGGCGTACGCGGTGGCCGAGGGCGAGGGGTACGCCTCGGTGGCCGAATGGCGTGCCTCGCACGAGGGGTTCTGGCACGGGGCGGAGTCACGGCGGTTCCTCGGCGACCCGGGGTTCACGGTGGACGACGACACGCCGGTGGTGACGGAACGTTTCCGGCTGCTGGAGCGTGCCGACGGGCGCTAGCCGGCCGCCGTCGCCGTGGCCGCATCGGGGCATCCCCGGGCCCCGCGCCGCCGGGGCCGGGGCCGGGTGCGCGGGTTGCCCCCGCCGGGGTCGGGTGTGCGGCGGGGTGCCCTCACCCTGGCCGGGGTCGGGTGGTGCGGGGCCCCGCAGCCCGCGCTGCCCCCGCCGGGGCCGGGTGTGCGGCGGGGTGCCCCCGCAGGGCGTCGAACGCAACCACCCCGTACTTCGGCCGACCCCGTGGAAACGTTCGACGGCCGAGGAGGTACCCCGCCGCGCGCCCGGCCCCGGCGGGCCGTCGCCGGCGGGCCGCTGCGCGGGGCCGTTCCCCCACCCCGCCCCTTCCCGGCGTACCGAATGTGCGGCTCCGCCGCGTGGGGGGGGCTCCGCCCCAGACACCGGTCCTCAAACGCCGGACGGGCTGGAGGGTGCAGGCGGCAGCAGCCACATCCAGCCCCGCCGGCGTTTGAGGCGCGGGGGTTCGGGGGCGGAGCCCCCGACAGCGGCGGGGCTCAGGACGTGGCGGCGGCCGCCGCGCGGCCCGCGGCTCGGCCCGAGAAGAGGCAGCCGCCCAGGAACGTGCCCTCCAGGGCGCGGTAGCCGTGCACCCCGCCCCCGCCGAAGCCCGCCGCCTCGCCCGCCGCGTAGACGCCCGGGAGCGGTTCGCCCGCCGGGGTCAGGACCCGCGAGGAGAGGTCGGTCTGGAGGCCGCCCAGGGACTTGCGGGTCAGGATCGAGAGCCGTACCGCGATCAGCGGCCCCGCCTTGGGGTCCAGGATCCGGTGCGGGGCGGCCGTACGGATCAGCCTGTCGCCGAGGTACTTGCGCGCCCCGTGGATCGCCGTCACCTGGAGGTCCTTGGTGAAGGGGTTGGCGATCTCCCGGTCGCGGGCCACGATCTGGTCGCGGACGACGGCCTCGTCGAGGAGGTCCTCCTTGGTCACCGCGTTCATCCCGCGCACCAGCGCGGACAGGTCCCGTTCGACGACGAAGTCGGCGCCGTTGTCCATGAAGGCCTTGACCGGGCCCGGAACGGCCTGCCGGGCGCGGTCGATGACGTCGCGGACCGACTTGCCCGTCAGGTCGGGGTTCTGCTCGGAGCCGGAGAGGCCGAACTCCTTGCCGATGATGCGCTGGTTGAGGACGAACCAGGTGTGGTCGTGGCCGGTCTTCATGATGTGGTCGAGGGTGCCGAGGGTGTCGAAGCCCGGGAAGAGCGGTACGGGCAGCCGCTTGCCCGTCGCGTCCAGCCAGAGGGAGGACGGGCCGGGAAGGATGCGGATGCCGTGCCGGGCCCAGATCGGGTTCCAGTTCTCGATGCCCTCGGTGTAGTGCCACATCCGGTCCTTGTTGACGTGGCTGGCGCCGGCCGCCTCGGCGATGCCGAGCATCAGGCCGTCCACGTGCGCGGGAACCCCGGAGAGCATCCGGGCCGGCGGGGTGCCGAGCCGGGCCGGCCACTGCGCGCGTACGAGGTCGTGGTTGCCGCCGATGCCGCCGCTGGTCACGATCACGGCCTGGGCCCGCAGGGAGAAGGACCCGGTGGTCTCGCGGCTGCTGGCGGTGCCCCGTACGGCGGTCGAGGGTTCCAGGATCTCGCCCGTGACGGTGTCCACCGCGCCGGCCGTGGCGGACAGGCCGGTGACCCGGTGGCGGAACTTCAGCTGCACGAGGCCGCGGGCCGCCCCGGCGCGGACCCTCCGCTCGAACGGCGCGACCAGGCCCGGGCCCGTGCCCCAGGTGATGTGGAAGCGGGGGACGGAGTTCCCGTGGCCGTTGGCGTCGTAGCCGCCGCGCTCCGCCCAGCCGACGACGGGGAAGAAGCGGACTCCCTGCGCGTGCAGCCAGGGACGCTTCTCGCCGGCCGCGAAGTCCACGTACGCCTCGGCCCAGCGGCGGGCCCAGACGTCCTCCTCGCGGTCGAAGCCGGCGGTGCCCGTCCAGTCCTGGAGGGCGAGGTCCCTGCTGTCCTTGATCCGCATCCGGCGCTGTTCGGGCGAGTCCACGAAGAACAGTCCGCCGAAGGACCAGTGCGCCTGGCCTCCCATGGACTGCTCCGGCTCCTGGTCGAGCAGGATGACCTTGCGCCCCGCGTCGACGAGTTCCGCGGTCGCCGCGAGACCCGCGAGCCCGGCTCCGATCACGATCACGTCTGCGTCGTACGTCATGCGTGTACCCGTCCTCCGTCGGTGGTGGGGCAGATCCTTGGCTACGGAGCGGTAACCAGTCAACAGCGGTGGTTGGATGACCCGTGTGAGTGCAGCTGACGAGGTACTGGACGTGGTGGACCGGGACGACCGGGTCGTCGGGCGGGCCCGGCGGGGCGCGGTGTATGCGAAGGGGCTGATCCACCGCTGCGTGTTCGTGCGGGCGCGCGACGCGGAGGGCCGGATCTTCGTGCACCGGCGGACCGCGTCGAAGCTGGTCTTCCCCTCGTACTACGACATGTTCGTGGGCGGGGTGCTGGGCGCCGGGGAGAGCTACGAGGAGGCCGCGCTGCGCGAGGCCGAGGAGGAGTTGGGCGTACGCGGACTGCCGCAGCCGGAGCCGCTGTTCAAGTTCCTGTACGAGGGCCCGGGCGGCTCCTGGTGGTCGTACGTGCACGAGGTGCGGTGCGAGGCGGCCGTGCGGCCGCAGGAGTCCGAGGTCGCGTGGCACGCCTTCCTGACGGAGGACGAGCTCGCCCGGCGGGTCGCCGGGGGCGACTGGCCCTGGGTGCCGGACGGGCTGGAGGCGCACCGGAGGCTGGAGGAGTACCGGCGGCGCAACGCGTAGCACGCCCCGTACATTGGGCGGGTGATCGACTTCGTCAAGGACGTGCGCCTGTGGTTCGCACCCTCGAAGCTGAGGGACGAGGGCGAGACCCCCGACTACCGCTTCTCGCTGGCCAACGAACGGACCTTCCTGGCCTGGATCCGCACCGCCCTGGCCCTGGTCGGCGGCGGCTTCGCGGTCGACCAGTTCCTGCCGGACCTGCGCTGGGGGGTGCGGGTCGGGATGGCGCTCGCGCTGCTGGCGGTGGGCGCGGCGTGCGCCCTGCGGGCGGTGAACCACTGGGTGCGGTGCGAGCGGGCGATGCGGCACGGCGAGGACCTGCCGCTGTCGCGGTTCCCGGTGGTGCTGAGCCTGGGCGTGGGGATCGTGGCGCTGGCGATGGTGGCGGTCGTACTGCTGGGCTGGACGAAGCGGTGAGTGCGTGAGCAGGTACGGCGAGGGGCACGATGCGGGCCTCCAGCCGGAGCGGACCCGGCTGGCGTGGCGGCGCACGACGCTGGCCTCCTCGGTCGTGGCGGTGCTCGCCCTGCGGCAGGCGCTGCGCGGGTCCGGGAAGCCGGTGGAGCTGGCCGGGGTGGCGGTGATCGCGCTCGTCTGGCTGCTGTTCCTGTGGGTGGCGCACCGGCGCATCCGGGCGCTGGCGACGGACCGGCCGCAGACGCTCGCACCGCGGGCGGCGGTGGCTGCGGTCGCCTGCACGGTGGCGCTCGCGGTGTTCGCGATGACCGTGATCATCTGACCCTTCGGTCGGATGATCCGGATGATCGGGCTTCCTCGTACCGGCGCGACACAACGGGTGTTGCGGGATGATGCCGGACGATCCGCACTAGCCTCGGCGCCATGACGACCCTGCACCAGGAACACGGCACGCACGAGCACGCGCACGGCGCCGGCTGCGGCCACCGGGCGGTCCCGCACGGCGACCACGTCGACTACGCGCACGACGGCCACCTGCACCGGGAGCACTCCGGGCACTGGGACGAGTGCGAGACCACGGGCCACACCGCCCACGAAGGCCACGACCACGCCCACGGCGCGGACTGCGGGCACGAGGCGGTGCAGCACGGGGACCACGTCGACTACCTGCACGACGGCCACCGGCACGCCGCGCACGACGGCCACTACGACGACCACTGACCCCACCCGCCCGCCCCCGGCGCGGCGGCGGCTGACAGGATGCGAGGCGCCTGTCAACGCGACCCGGGGAGACCGCAGATGACCGCCGACGTTCCGTACCTCGTCCAGCCCGCACCGGGGGTGTACGCCTACGTGCAGCCGGACGGCGGCTGGTGCCTCAACAACGCCGGATTCGTGAGCGACGGCGGACGCACCCTCCTCGTCGACACGGCCGCCACCGAGCGGCGGGCCCTGGCCCTGCGCGAGGCGGTCGTGTCGGCCGGGGTGCCGCTCCCCCGCACCGTCGTGAACACCCACCACCACGGCGACCACACCTACGGCAACAGCCTGTTCGCCCCCGAGGCGCTGATACTCGGGCACGAGAACGCGCGGGCCGAGCAGCTCGCCGCCGGGCACCAGCTGGAGATGATCTGGCCCGCGACGGACTTCGGCGCGATAGAGATCACCGCGCCCGATCTGACGTACAGCGAGCGGACGGCCCTCCACCTCGGCGGGACGGAGGTGCAGGTCGTGCACCCGGGCGTCGCGCACACCACCGGGGACTCGATCGTGTGGCTGCCCGGGCAGCGCGTGGTGTTCACCGGCGACCTGGTCTTCGCCGAGGGCACCCCGTTCCTGGCGATGGGCTCGCTGGCCGGTTCGCTGCGGGCGCTGGAGCTGCTGCGCTCGCTGGACGCGGAGACGGTCGTGCCGGGGCACGGCCCGCTGACCGACCCGTCGGCCTACGACTCCACCGAGCGCTATCTGCGGTACGTGGCCGAGCTCGCCCGGGAGGGCCGGGACAAGGGGATGACCCCGCTGGAGGCCGCCCGGCAGGCCGACCTCGGCGAGTTCGCCGCCTGGCGCGAGAGCGAGCGGCTGGTGGCGAACCTGCACCGGGCGTACGCGGAGCTGGCCGGGGAGCCGGAGGGCGTTCCGCTGGACATCCTGGCGGTGCTCCGGGACATGACGGTGATGAACGGCGGGACGCCGATCCTCTGCCACGCCTGACCGCCGAGCGCTGGTCCGGGGCCCGGGGCGAGCGGTCCCGGGCCGGGGCCGGGAGTCCGGGCAGCGGCCGGGAGTCCGGGCAGCGGCTCGGGCCGGGGAGTTCTTTCGGCCTGCACTCTGGACGACATACCGACTGGTCGGCATGATGGCTCACGGACACCCGTCGCCGACTCCGCACGGAGGTGCGCAGCATGACGTCAGCATCGGCCTCAGCGTCAGCCGATCCACGAGGCCTGGATCTGGAGCGGCTGCGCGGCCATCTCGACCGGGCGCGGCCGGGCCTCGCGGCCGGGGCGCTGCGCGGCCGGCTGATCGAGGGCGGCCGCTCGAACCTCACGTACGAGGTCACCGACGGGGCCTCCCGCTGGGTGGTGCGCCGGCCCCCGCTCGGCCATGTGCTGGCCACCGCGCACGACATGCGGCGCGAACACCGGGTGATCGCGGCGCTGCACGGCACGGCGGTCCCGGTGCCGGAGCCGCTGCTGCTGTGCGAGGACGAGTCGGTGCTCGGGGCGCCGTTCTACATGATGGAGTACGTGGACGGGGTGCCGTACCGGACAGCCGGGCAGCTCGCCGCGATCGGGCCCGAGCGCACCCGCCGCGCGGTGCTGGGCCTGGTCGACACCCTGGTCGAGCTGCACGCCGTGGATCCGGAGGCGGTGGGCCTGGGCGACTTCGGCCGGCCGGAGGGCTTCCTCGACCGGCAGCTGCGCCGCTGGGGCAAGCAGCTCGCCGCCTCGCGGGGGCGGGAGCTCGCCGGGATCGACGAGCTGCACGGCTCGCTCGGCCGGGCGCTGCCCGACTCCCCCGCGCCGACCGTGGTGCACGGGGACTTCCGGCTGGACAACGTACTGATCGGCGGTCCGGACGACACGATCCGGGCGGTGCTGGACTGGGAGATGTCCACGCTCGGGGATCCGCTGACCGACCTCGGGCTGCTGGTGATGTACAGCTCGGACCTGGGCCTGACCGAGTCGCCCGTCAGTACGACGAGCGGCGCACCGGGGCATCCGGCGCCCGCCGAGCTGATCGAACGGTACGCCGCGCGCTCCGGCCGGGACACCGGCGCCATCGCCTGGTACACGGCCTTCGCCTGGTTCAAGCTCGCGGTGATCCTCGAGGGCATCCACTACCGCTACACGCTCGGGCAGACCGTCGGGGCGGGCTTCGACCGGATCGGCGAGCTGGTGCCGGTCTTCATCGAGCACGGCCTGACCACCCTCCACGAACTGCAGCAAGGCTGAGGAGCCGATCAGCATGGACTTCGCATTCGACGCCCGGACCGAGGAACTCCGCGGGCGGCTGCTCGCGTTCATGGAGGAGTACGTCTACCCGGCGGAGCCCGTCGCCGCCGAGCAGCGCGCGCGGCTGGCCTCGCCCTGGGACACCCCGGCCGTGTTCGGTGAACTGAAGGCCGAAGCACGCCGTCAGGGCCTGTGGAACCTCTTCCTGCCCGACGGCGAGTACGGCGCGGGGCTGACCAACCTCCAGTACGCCCCGCTCGCCGAGATCACCGGCCGCAGCCCGCACCTGGCGCCGATGGCGACCAACTGCGCGGCTCCGGACACCGGGAACATGGAGCTGCTCGCGCAGTTCGGGAACGAGGAGCAGAAGAAGCAGTGGCTGGAGCCGCTGCTGGCCGGGGAGATCCGGTCCGCGTTCGCGATGACCGAGCCCGAGGTGGCCTCCTCGGACGCGACGAACATCGAGACGCGGATCGAGCGGTCGGCGGACGGGTCCGAGTACGTGATCACCGGGCGCAAGTGGTTCATCTCCGGGGCGATGAACCCGGATTGCCGGATCTTCATCGTGATGGGCAAGACCGATCCGGAGGGCGCCGATCCGCGCCGCCAGCAGTCGATGATCCTGGTCCCGCGCGACACCCCGGGCGTGGAGGTGCGGCGCGCGATGACGGTGTACGGGTACGAGGACCACGACCACGGCGGTCACGCCGAGGTGGTCTTCGACGGGGTGCGGGTCCCGGCGGCGAACCTGATCGGCGAGGAGGGGTCCGGCTTCGCCATCGCCCAGGCGCGGCTCGGGCCGGGCCGCATCCACCACTGCATGCGGCTGATCGGCATGGCGGAGCGGGCCGTCGAGCTGATGTGCCGGCGCGCGGTGGAGCGTACGGCGTTCGGCAAGCCGCTGGCCGCGCAGGGCGTCGTCCAGAACTGGATCGCGGACGCCCGGGTGACGGTGGAGCAGCTGCGGCTGCTGGTGCTCAAGACGGCCTGGCTGATGGACACGGCCGGGAACAAGGGCGCGCACACCGAGATCCAGGCCATCAAGATCGCGACTCCGCGGGCGGTGGTGCGGATCCTGGACGACGCGGTGCAGCTGCACGGCGCGGGCGGGGTGAGCCAGGACTTCCCGCTGGCCGAGCTGTGGGCGGCGGCGCGGACGCTGCGGCTGGCGGACGGCCCGGACGAGGTCCACCAGCGGTCGCTGGCGCGACGCGAACTGAAGCGTTTTCTGTAGCCTCCCGGCGAGGTCCGGGCGAGGCACCGCCGCCACACCCCACCCTCGGACCGCCGCCGGACCACCACCCTCGGGCCGCCGCCGGCGACACCCCCAGCCTCGCCGGCGTTTGAGGACCGGGGTCCGGGGCGGAGCCCCGGGGAACCGGGGGCACCTCCCAGCGGTAGCTGGGGGAGGAAGGGCGGGTAGGGGACCAGCCCCGCGCAGCGGCACCCCAGCCGGGGGCGGGCCGCAGGGTGGGGCGTCGGGGGCGGGCGCGCGCCGGGGTGGGCGCGGAGACCTGGGGCCGCACGGTGCTCCCGCTGGTCTGAGCCCGGCCGGACTCAGGGGCGCAGCGCGCGCAGCAGCAGGTCGGCGAGGTGATCGGCGACCTGCTGCGGTGTGAGCGGGCCGTCCGTCCGGTACCAGGTGGACAGGTGGTGCACGGACCCGAAGTGGTAGTCCACCACCAGGTCGGCGGGTGTGGCGGTGGAGAACACGCCGGTGCGCTGGCCCTCCTCGACCAGTGCCCGGAAGCGCTCGTGGTAGCGCCGCCGTTCCGCCCGGACCTGCTTGTACTTCTCCGGACTGAGCTGGTGCATCGACCGGAAGAAGATCATCGCGTCGTCGAGGTTCTCGATGGTGGTGACCACCACGTCCGCGGCCGCCGCGCGCAGCCGCTCCTCGACGGGCGCGTCGGATTCGGCCACCGCGTCGAGCCGCTGCTGCTGGAGGCGCAGCATCCGGGCGTACACCTCGTGCAGCAGATCGTCCTTGGAGCCGAAGTAGTGGTACAAGGCCCCCTTGGTGACCCCGGCCGCCTCGACGATCTCCTGGACCGACGTACGGTCGTAGCCGCGCTCGGCGAACAGCCGCGTGGCGACGGCCAGCAGCCGCTGCGGTACCGGCGCTTCGTGCGTGCCCTCGGGCTCCGTCGTCTTGGCAGCCGCCATGGCGCTGACCTTCCCTTCGCAGTCCTTCGTACGACCGTCCGACTCTTTTCAGCCGCGGTCGCGCAGTTCCCGTCGCAGGATCTTGCCACTGGTCGTCTTCGGAAGGACAGGCAGGATCTCCACCTGACGCGGGTACTTGTACGCGGCCAGGCGCGCGGCGCAGTGCGCGGCGAGTTCCTCCGGTGCTGCCGAGGCCCCCGGGCGAAGGCTGACGTACGCCTTGACGCTCTCCCCGCGGTACGGGTCCGGGACGCCGACCACGGCCGCCTCGCGGACGGCGGGGTGCGCGTAGAGGACGTCCTCGACCTCGCGCGGCCAGACCTTGAAGCCGGAGGCGTTGATCATGTCCTTCTTGCGGTCGACGACGTAGAGCCAGCCTTCCGCGTCCATGAACCCGACGTCCCCGGTGCGCAGCTCGCCCCCGGGGAAGGCCTCGGCGGTGTCGGCGGGCAGGCCCCAGTAGCCGGGCACGACCTGGGGGCCGCGGACCGCTATCTCCCCGGTCTCCCCGAAGGGGACCTCGGCGCCCTGCTCGTCGAGGATCCTTACGACGGTGTCGGCGCCGGGCAGCCCCACGGAGAGGGTGCCGGAGTCCGGGTCGACGGGGGCTTCGAGGTGCACGGGCACGGAGGCGGAGGCGGCGGTGGTTTCGGTGAGCCCGTAGCCGTTGCGCAAGTAGAACCCGAAGGCGGTGCGCAGGCGGTCGACGAGCGCGGGCGGGAGGGGTGCTCCGCCGGAGGAGACCACCTGGAAGGAGGCGAAGTGGTCCCGGGTGACGGCGGGGTGGGCGGCGAGGGCCATGAAGGCGGTGGCGGGGCCGACCGTGTAGGCGGGGCGGTGTTCGAGGAAGGCGTCGAGGACGGCTCCGGCCTCGAAGCGGTGGGCGAGGACGAGGGTGCCGGCGTTGACGAAGCAGGCGGCGAGCTCGCAGACCATGCCGGTGATGTGGAAGAGCGGGGCGAGGGCGAAGTAGCCGGCGCCCTCGGGAACGGGATGGCCGGTGACCTGGCGCACGGCGTTGTGGGTGAGCGCGCCGTGCGGGTTCATCGCGCCCTTGGGGGTGCCGCTGGTGCCGGAGGTGTAGCCGATGAGGGCGATGTCGTCCCCGGTCAGCCCCGGGTCTGCGGGCCCGGCCCGGCCCTCGCGCGCCACGCCGTACAGGTCCAGCACCACCGGCTCCCGAACCGCCGAAGGGTCCGCCGGTACGTGAGCATCCCCCTGCCCCGCGGGCGTTTCCATCAGCCCCGCCGGTGTGGCGGCCGCCCCGGGGAAGACCCGGGGGTCGTTGCGGGTCTGGAAGTCCGTGTCCCGCGCGGTCAGGACGGCCCGCACACCGCTCCCCCGCACCGCCTCCCGCAGGTACGCCTCCCACGCACCGCCCTCGCACACCAGCACGGCCGCACCCGAGTCGCGCAGGATGTGCCCGGCCTCGGCGGACTTGTACATCGGGTTGAGCGGGACGACGACCGCCCCCGCCTTCCAGGCGGCGAGTACGGAGAGCACGAAGTGCGGGGTGTTCTGGAGCATGACGGCGACCCGGTCCCCGCGCCGGACGCCCCGCGCGGCGAGGTGGCCGGCGACCGAGTCGGAGAGCGCGTCCGCCTGCGCGTAGCCGATCCTGCCGTCGAAGTACGCCAGCGCGGTGCGCTCGGGGGCCCGGGCGACGGCTTCCCGGAAGGCGTGCAGCACGGTGGGCGGCGGCACGAGGGGGGTGCGCTGCGCCGGGCTGAGCAGGCCGAGCCAGGGCTTGGCCGCGTAACGGGAGCCGGGGCCGGGGCGGGAGCCGAGGTCGGGGCCGGCGCCGGAGCGGGAGCTCACTCGGCTTCCCATTTCCGCTGGAGGTGGTTCATGCCGCTCAGCCAGCGGTCCGGGTCGGTGGCCCGGGCGGCGTAGAAGTCCGCCACCTCGGGGTGCGGGAGGATCAAGAACCGGCCCTTCTCCATGCCGTCGAACAGTGCGTCCGCGACCGCGTCCGGCTCGATCGCGGTCGGCGCGAGGACGAGTTCGCCCGCCGAGCCCGCGGCGGTCAGCATGTCGGTGCGCACTCCCTGCGGGCAGATGGCGTGGACCCGGACCCCGCGGTGGCGGTAGGTCAGCGAGAGCCATTCGGCGAAGGCGAGCGCACCGTGCTTGGTGACACTGTACGGGGCCGCTCCGATCATGGTCAGCAGCCCTGCGGCCGAGACGGTGGAGACGAAGCGGCCACTGCCCCGCTCCAGCCAGTGCGGCAGCAGCAGCCGGGCGGCGCGGACGTGCGCCATGACGTTGACGTCCCAGGCGGCCTCCCACACGGCCTCGTCGGCGAACGCGTCGCCACCTGAGGCGAGTCCGGCGTTGGCGCAGTAGACGTCGACCGTCCCGCCCAGCGCCTCGCGGGCCTCGGCGACGATCGCCGAGGCGTCGCCGGGTACCGCGATGGCCCGGGCTCCGATCTCCCCGGCCACCGCGGCGGCCTTGGCGGGGTCGAGGTCGTTGACCACCACCGTGGCGCCCTCGGCCGCGAAGCGGTGGGCGAGGGCGGCGCCGATGCCGCCGCCCGCGCCGGTGACGACGACTCGCTGGTCCTGGTACGCGCTCACGGGATCACCCTTCGGGGACGGACACCGACTGCCGATGCCGGGCAGACTAACCGGTCGGTATGTCAGGGTGGAAGAGGGCCGCGGCCTAGCGTGGCCGCATGAGTCTGTCGCGACGGGGGCTGCTGGGACTGGCGGGTGCGGCCGGGGCCGTGGGGGCGGTCGGCGCGGCCGCGCCCCGGGCGGAGCGCGTGCGCACCGGGTTCGAGCGGCTCGCCGCGGGCGGGTACGGGGTGCTGGCCGGGCAGAAGGTGGGGGTGGTCACCAACCCGACCGGGATCACCGCGGACGCCCGCCACCTGGTCGACGTACTGCACGCCGAGGAACGGGTGGACCTGATCGCGGTGTTCGGGCCCGAGCACGGCTTCCGGGGGACGGCCCAGGCGGGCGGTTCGGAGGGCGCCGGACGGGATCCGGCGACCGGGCTGCCGGTGTACGACACGTACGACACGAGCGGGGCGCGGCTCGCGGAGGTGTTCACGGCGTCGGGGGTGGACACCGTCGTCTTCGACATCCAGGACGTCGGGGCGCGCTTCTACACCTACATCTGGACCCTGTACGACTGCATGCGCGCGGCCGCCCTCGCGGGCAAGGCGATGGTGGTGCTGGACCGGCCCAACCCGGTGGGCGGCCGGCGGGCGGCGGGGCCCGTGCTGGAGCCCGCGTACGCGAGTTTCGTGGGCCGGGAGCCGATTGCGCTCGCGCACGGGATGACGGTGGCCGAGCTGGCACTGCTCTTCAACGGCGAGTTCCTGACCGGCGGACCGGTCAGGCTGCGGACGGTCGCGATGTCGGGCTGGCGGCGGGGGTCCTTCTTCGGCGAGACCGGGCTTCCCTGGGTGCCGCCGAGCCCGAACATGCCGACCCCGGACACGGCCCTCGCGTACGCCGGCACCTGCCTGTTCGAAGGGACGAACCTCTCCGAGGGGCGCGGGACGACCACGCCCTTCGAGGTGGTGGGCGCGGAGGGGATCGACCGGCGGTGGGCGGAGGCGGCGAACGCCCTGGGGCTGCCGGGCGTGTGGTTCCGGGAGGCGTACTTCACCCCGTCCTTCTCCAAGCACGCGGGGAAGACGTGCGGCGGGGTCCGGCTGATCGTGCACGACCGGGAGGCCTTCGACCCGGTCCGGGCCGGGATCGGGCTGCTGGTGACCGCGCGCCGGGCGTGGAGCGGCTTCGGCTGGCGTGCGGACCACTGGATCGACAAGCTGACCGGCTCGGACCGGGTGCGGACGATGGTGGACGCGGGGGCCGGGGTGGAGGAGATCGCGGGCGCCTGGGCGGCGGGACTGGCCCGGTTCGAGGCGGTGCGCGGGAAGTACCTGCTCTACGGCTGAGCCGGTGGCGTCGCGGGTATGGCCGGGCGGGGGCGGCCGCAGGATGCTGGATCCGCGGGACGCACGGGATGCGCACACACGGATGCACGGCATGGAGGGGGACCTCATGGCGGAGAACGTGGCCGGGATCGGCGTCGGGCCGTACGCGGAGCTGACCTTCGACTCCGACGGGGACGCGGACCGGGCGACGTACGGGCCGGTGGAGCGGATGGAGGCCACGGATCTGCTGGTCTTCGCGCACGGCTGGAACAGCGACCGCTCCACCTCGACCCGGCTCTACGACCGGTTCTTCGCCCCTTTCCCGGGGCTGGTGGGGCCGGGGGTGCGGCTGGGGTACGTGGGGGTCGTATGGCCCTCGATCCGGTTCGCCGACGAGCCGATACCGGACTTCGACCCGCCCGGCGCGCTCGCGGAGCCCGGCTTCGGCACGGCGCTCGACCCCGCCACCCGCCGTGCCCTCGGGGAGTTCTGGCCGGGGTGCGGCGCGGAGCTCGACCGGGTCGCGGAGTTGCTGGAGGAACGCCCGGAGTCCGCGGAGGCGTTCACCGAGTTCGGTGCGCTCGTACGGCGGCTGGCCGGGGTGGACGGCGGGTCCGCGGCGGCGTCGCAGGAGGTACCCGCCCTGTTCGCCGGGGACGCCGTGGAGGTGTGCCGGTCCCTCGCCCTGGCGCTGGTGGAGGCGGGCGGTCCGGCACCGGGCGGTTGCGGCGGGGACGGCCGGGGCCTCACGGTCGGCGGCGGGCTGCGCGGCTTGTGGGGCGGTGCGAAGGAGCTGCTGCGGCAGGCCTCGTACTACCAGATGAAGAAGCGGGCCGGGGTGGTCGGCGAGCGGGGCCTGGGTCCCGTCCTGGCGGAACTGGCGGCGGCCCGGCCGGCCCTGCGGGTCCACCTGATCGGGCACAGCTTCGGGGCCCGCCTGGTGTCGTTCTCGCTGCGCGCGGTGCCGGACGGGGCCCGGTACGTCACGTCGCTGACCCTGCTCCAGGGGGCCTTCTCCCACTACGCGTTCTGCGACCGGCTGCCGCACGACAAGGGGCACGGGGGCGCCCTGCGCGGCCTCCAGCGCCGGGTGGACGGACCGGTGGTCGCCTGCCATTCCCCGTACGACTCGGCCTTGAAGGTGTTCTACCCGCTGGCCTCCCGGATGGCCGGGGATTCGGCCGGTCTGCTCGGTTTCGACGAACGGTGGGGCGCGATCGGGCACGACGGCGTGCAGGCGGTACCGGGCGCACCGCGGCTCTCGCTGGACGGGGCCCTGCGCGGGGGGTTGCCGACGTCAGGGTGTGTCAGCGTGGACGCCGGTTCCGTCGTGCGGCGCGGCGGGGCCCCTTCGGGGGCGCACAGCGACATCTGCCACGCCGAGCTGGCCGAACTCGTGGTCGTCGCGGGGCGCATGGGGCGCTGAGTTCCGGCCATGTGCCACCCGCACGCCTCGTCCGCCCTGCATGCGCCCGCTGCCCGCCGGGCATGTTGGGCACATCGGTGCAGGTGGAGGTGAAAGTGTGATGGCGGGTTTCCGGAGTCTGGCCTACCAGGTGCGCGACGCGCGCAACGACAGGGCCCTGCGGCGCCATTCGCTGCGCCGCTGTCTGGAGCGGTTCGCGCCGTACGGGCACCGGGCCACGTGGTGGCACCTGTGCGACCGGCACGGGATCGCCCCCGAGGACCGGGGGGCCGATCCGCTGCGGCTGGTGGCCGCGTTGGAGGAGTTGGAGGACGCGCGGGCGGTGTGGCTCGAGTACGAACGGCAGTTCGCGGAACGGCGGCGCCGGGAGAAGCACGACGGGCTGCGCCGGCCGGAGTGGGCGTGGGGCGGCAGCGGGGACGCGGTGGTGCGGTGCGCGGACCCGGGGGTGCGGCCCGAGGGGACGCTGGGCGAGGTGCTGCGGCGGCTGGTGAAGGCGCTTGAGTCGGAGCCGGGTACGGGATGCCCGGTGTGCGGGGAGAGCGAGCTGCGGTGGCCGGCGGTGGTGCGGGTCGGCCATTGGGAAGGGGCCTGGGCGTGGGACGGGCCGGTGTGCGCGGGCTGCGGGATCGTGGTGCCCAGACCGGCGCTGGCGGGCGCCCCCTCGGCTTCGGGGGCTCCGGCAGGTCCGTCGGCTTCCGTGCGGGCCGGGGCCGCGTGACGCCGGTGCTGCTGGCGTCGGTGAACGGCGCCCGGAGCGCCGCCGACGGCCCGGCCGTGCCCTTGTCCCCGGCCGACCTGGCGGGGGCGGCGCTGGCTGCGGTCGCCGCGGGGGCCGGGGAGGTGCTGGTGCACCCGAGGACCCCGTGCGGGCGGGAGAGCCTCTCGCCCCGCGTGGTCGGGCCGCTGCTGGAGACGCTGCGGGGCGCGGGGGCCGGCGTACCGCTGGTGGTGCCGGCGGCCGTCGCGGCCGAGCCCGGTGCTGCGGAGCGGCTGGAGCGGGTGCGGTCGTGGACGGTGCTGCCGGACCGGGCGGTGGTGCACTTCGCGGAGCCGGGGGCGCGGGAGCTGGCGGCGGCCTTGCTGGAGCGGGGTGTGGCGGTGGACGCGGTGGTGCCGCTGGGCGGGCCGGTCGGGCCGGATCCGATGGCGCGGTTCCTGGCCTGGCCGGTGCGCGAGCCGGGCCGGGTTCGGCTGGTCGCGGAGCTCGCCTCGGCCGATCCGTCGCTGGTGGCCGGGTTGCCCGGGCTGCCCCCGGTGGAGGTGCTGCTGTTCGGGCGGGATGCCGCCGCGTGGCCGGTGCTGCGGCTGGCCGGGCGGTGCGGCACGGGCGCGCGGACGGGCGCGGGCGACGTACTGCACCTGCCGGACGGGCGGCCGGCCCGGTCGAACGCGGAACTGGTGGCGGCGGCCCGGGTGGCGCTGCGGGAGACGGCGGACCCGGGACCGGGCGGGAGGTTCTAGAGGCGGGATCCGGTGACCCGTTCGCCGATGACGTCGTCCGGGTTGGACAGGGCGCAGGTCTTCATCGAGAGGCAGCCGCAGCCGATGCAGTCCGTCAGGTGGTCGCGCAGGCGGCGGAGTCGGCTGATCCGCTCGTCGAGCTCCTTGCGCCAGGCCTCCGAAAGGCGGGCCCAGTCCTCGCGGTTGGGGGTGCGTTCCTCGGGGAGCCGTGCCAGTGCCTCGCGGATGCTGGCGAGGGGGATCCCCACGCGCTGTGCGGCGCGTACGAAGGCGACCCGGCGCAGGGCGTCGCGGGTGTAGCGGCGCTGGTTTCCGGTGGTGCGGCGGCTGTTGATCAGGCCCTTCGTCTCGTAGAAGTGGAGCGCTGAGACGGCGACGCCGCTGCGGGCGGACAACTGGCCGACGGTGAGTTCGTGGACGTTCTCGGGAATCTGCGGCACCCGGCCGAGCGTAGTCGGAGGTCCGTTGACATACACATACGGTCCCAGCATGCTGAGCAAACGCTTATTCGTCTGTTCATGTGCACCGACAGGTAGGAGCAGGGCATGGCCGAGCCGAGGGTCTTCACGTCCGCCGAGGAGCTGCGCGCCGGGATCGGCGAGCCGCTCGGCCCGAGCGGCTGGCTGGAGGTGGACCAGAAGCGGATCGACCTCTTCGCGGACGCCACGGGCGATCACCAGTGGATCCACGTGGACCCGGAGCGGGCGGCGGACGGACCCTTCGGTTCGACCATCGCGCACGGCTACCTGACCCTGTCGCTGCTGCCCAGCCTGGTGCCGCAGATCATGCGCGTCGAGGGCATGCGGATGGGCATCAACTACGGGACGAACAAGGTGCGCTTCCCGGCACCGGTGCCCGTCGGCTCACGGCTGCGCTCCACCGCCGTGATCACGGAGGTCACCGAGGCGGGCGGCGGCGTGCAGGTCACGGCGACCGTCACGGTGGAGCGCGAGGGCGGCGACAAGCCGGTGTGCGTGGCGGAGTCCGTGTCCCGCTACTACTTCTGAGGGACGGCGCCCGGGCGGGTGCCCACCATGCGGAGCACGAGGTCGGCGTAGAGCGCGCCGACCTCGTCGGGCGTGCGGTTGCCGGCCGCGCTGAACCAGCGGGCCACGTCGATGCACAGCGAGAGCACGGCGAGGGTGGTGCCCGGCACGTCGGGGACGTCGAACTCACCCGTCGTGACCCCGTCGGCCAGGATGCGGCGGACGGCGGCGTCGCTCTGCCGGCGCAGCATGACGATTTCGGAGCGGTGTTCCGGAGCGAGAGCGTCGAGCTCGTACTGGACCACGCGCGCGGTGGTGTGGTGCGCCGCGTGCCATCCCACGAAGGAGCGCACGGCGGCGTCGAGCCGCTGCGCGGCGGAGCCGGGCCCCTCGGCGGCCGAGGTCAGGATCTCGAGGGCCTTGTCGTGGCCGATCCGGCTGATCCGGTGGAGCAGCTCTTCCTTGGTCTTGTAGTGGATGTAGAGCGCGGCCGGGCTCATCCCGGCACGGCCCGCGATGTCACGCGTGGTGGTGGCGTGGTAGCCGCGCTCGGCGAAGGCGTCGACGGCGGCCACGAGCAGCCGCCTCGCCGCGTCGGGGGTGACCTCCGACCACGGCCGGTAGCCGCCGGTTTCCGCGCTGTCCATCGCTCGCTCACCCTCTTCGCCTTGTAGGAATGAACACCTTACCGGAGGGTGAGCAAGCGCTTAGCGATCCTGGGCCCCGGGCTGCTTCGGAGCGAAGGGGTCGTAGTTCGTCATGATCTTCTCCATCCGGGCCTGGTCGACCCGGCTGACGATCTGGCCGACCTCCTGGCGGTCGCGGATCACCTTGGCGAGGGTGAAGGCCGAGGTCGTCAGGTAGAGCACCGCGATGCCGAGGAAGGACCGGACCCAGGCGTTGGTGTCCAGGTTGTAGATCCCCAGGGCCACGGCGGCGGTGGCGACGCCGAAGGAGGCGACGGCCTGGGCGTAGAAGGCTCCCGTGTTCTGCTGCTTGACCGGTGTCTCGTTCATGGGTCCAGCTTCGGGCGGGGGCGCCGCGGGCACATGGGTGCGCGTACTCACGTACGTACTCAGAAGGCCGAAACCCCCGTGCGGGCACGGCCGATGAGGAGCTTCTGGATCTGGCTCGTGCCCTCGTACAGGGTCATCACGCGGGCGTCGCGCAGCAGTTTGCCGGCCGGGTACTCGTCTATGTAGCCGTAACCGCCGTGGACCTGGAGGGCGTTGCTCGCGGCGCGCACGGCGGCCTCGGAGGCGAAGAGCTTCGCGGTGGAGGACTCGGTGGCGAAGGGCTGCCCCCGGTCGATGAGGTCGGCGACCCGCCAGGTCAGCAGTCGGGCCGCGTCCACGTCGACGGAGATGTCGGCGATCAGTTCCTGGACCAGCTGGTGGTGGGCGATCGGCTTGCCGAACTGCTCGCGCTGAGCGGCGTAGGAGACGGCGGAGTCCAGGGCCGCCTGGGCGATGCCGACGCACCCGGCGGCGACCGACATCCGCCCCTTGGCCAGCGCGGACATGGCGACCGAGAAACCCTTGCCCTCGGGGCCGAGCATCGCGGAAGCGGGCACGCGGACACCGTCGAAGACGAGTTCGGCGGTGGCCTGGCCGCGCAGCCCGAGCTTGCCGTGGATCTCGCGGCGGGTGAGTCCGGGGGTGTCGGTGGGCACGAGGAAGGCGGAGATCCCGCGGTGTCCCGGCCGGTCGTCGGTGCGGGCGAAGAGCAGCACCACGTCGGCCCAGGTGCCGTTGGTGATGAAGGTCTTGCCGCCGGTGACGACGTACGAGTCGCCCTCGCGCACGGCGCGGGTGGTGAGGCTGCCGGCGTCGGAGCCGGTCCCGGGCTCGGTCAGGCCGAAGCAGCCGAGGGCGTCGCCGGAGCACAGCCGGGGCAGCCAGTCGTTCTTCTGCTCCTCGGTCCCCCAGGCGGCGACGGTCTTGGCGACGAGGCCGAGGGAGACGGAGACGATGCCGCGCACGGAGGAGTCCCCGCGGCCGAGTTCCTCGGTGACCAGGACGTAGGCGAGGTGGTCGCCGCCGGAGCCGCCGTACTCCTCGGGGACGGTCAGGCCGAGGAAGCCGAGGGCGCCGAGCTTCTTCACGATCGCCCGGTCCACGCTCTCGGCACGGTCCCAGTCGGCGGCGTACGGGGCCACCTCGCGCTCGGTGAACTCGCGGGCGAGCCTGCGTACGGCGGCCTGCTCCTCGCTCAGCTCCATGTCCACCGGGCACCTCCGGGCGTGTCGTGGGTCGTCCGCGGCCGCCTCGCCCTCCGGTTAACTAGCACCGGTAGTTTATGGCGGGCAGGCCCTACTATGTGGCGCATGGCCAGACCGCGCAAGCCCCTCCTCAGCAGAGCCCGCATCGTCGAGGCGGCCGGTGCACTGGTGGACGCGGAGGGGCTGGAGGCGGTGTCGACGCGGCGGCTGGCGGCTGCGCTGGGCGTCAGCGGGCCGTCGCTGTACAACCACTTCCGGACGAAGGACGAGATCCTGGAGGCGGTCGCGGACGCGGTGAGCGCGCGGGTCGACCTGTCGATGTTCGAGGACGCCGGGGACTGGCGGGGGGCGCTGCACACGTGGGCGCACTCCTACCGGGACGCCCTGTCGGACCATCCGAACATCGTGCCGGTGCTGGCGCGGGGCCCGGGCCGCAGGCCGGCCGGCCTGCGGCTGGCGG
This sequence comes from Streptomyces sp. NPDC085524, assembly GCF_044541755.1. Taxonomy (NCBI): domain Bacteria; kingdom Bacillati; phylum Actinomycetota; class Actinomycetes; order Kitasatosporales; family Streptomycetaceae; genus Streptomyces; species Streptomyces sp. NPDC085524. The sequence goes on along the minus strand of NZ_JBITTH010000023.1, from coordinate 95,313 downwards.
ACGCGGTGTTCGGCGCGATGACGGCGGCGGGCTGGCCCCCGGGGCAGGCGACCCGGATCGGCGCGCTGATGCGGTACTTCATCCTCGGCTCGGCGGTGGCCTCGTTCGCCGGTGGTTTCGTGGACGACGAGACGGCGTACGACCCGGCGGACTACCCCCACCTGGGCCAGGCGCACCTCCTGGCGGAACGCCGCCGCGAGGTGGACGAGGGCGCGTTCGAGACGGGGCTGACGGCCCTCCTGGACGGGCTGGCCCTGCAGTACGAGGCGCTGCGCGAAACCGCCCGCTGACGGAAGACCCGGCCGACGTGTGCGGGGGCGGCGCAGGGCCGGTTCGAGGGCGGGGCCGGGCGGGCGCTCGACCCGGTTCGAGGGCTGGTTCCAGGGCTGGTTCGAGCCCGTCCGGGGCCCGGTGAGCGGGCGGTGAGCAGGCGGTGAGCGGGGGCGGCCACTGTTCCCTCATCGCCGGATCCACCGCGGACCGGCCGCTGACGAGGAGCAGGCCATGGGCATCGTGACGAGCATTCTGACGGGCGACCTGGCGGGCAAGACGGCGCTGGTGACGGGCGGATCCCGCGGGATCGGCCGGGCGGTGGCGCTGCGCCTCGCCGCCGAGGGCGCGCTGGTCGCGGTCCACTACGGCAGTAACGACGAGGCGGCCGAGGAGACCGTGGCCGCGATCGAGGAGGCGGGCGGCCGGGCGTTCGCCGTGCGGGCCCGGTTCGGCGAGGACGGCGCCGTGGACCGGCTGTTCGAAGGCCTGACCGCGGGGCTGGCGGGCCGCGGGCTGGACATCGTGGTCAACAACGCGGGCATCATCTCGGGCAACTCGATCGCGCAGGTGACGCAGGAGGAGCTCGACCGACTGCTCGCGATCAACGTCAGCACGCCGTTCTTCGTGGTCCAGCGCGCGCTGCCCCTCATGAACGACGGCGGCCGCATCGTCAACATGGGCTCGACGGCGAGCCGGTTCGCGGTCTCCACCCAGATCGGCTACACCATCAGCAAGGCGGCGCTGGAGTCGATGACCCCGTCGCTGGCCAACGAGCTCGGCAGCCGGGGCATCACGGTGAACACCGTGGCACCCGGCGCGATCCGGACCGACATGACCGCCGGCTACACCTCCATCCCCGAGGTGGTCGCCGGGCTCGAATCGATCACCGCCCTCGGCCGGCTCGGCGAACCCGAGGACGTAGCCGACGTCGTCGGATTCCTGGCGGGTCCGCAGGGCCGGTGGGTGACCGGCCAGACCATCGACGTGTCGGGCGGAACCTACCTCGGCCCGATCGCCCACGCCTGACCGGTCCGCATCCCCTGCGGACGGGCCCGGGATCGACTCCCGCTGGCGATGTGCGGACCGGCTCCCGGTCAACTCCGGTGGATAATCACCGACATGCTGTTCGGAATACTCGGCGAGACCCGGGCGTGGCACGACGACGGCACCGAGGTGCCGCTGGGCGGACCGGCCCGCCGCGCCCTGCTGGCCCTGCTCCTGCTGAACCCGGGGGAGGCCGTCTCGGCGGACCGGCTGGCCGACGCCCTCGACCCGGCCGGAGCACTGTCGGCGCACGCCCTGCAGTCCCAGGTGTCGAGGCTGCGCAAGGCCCTCGGCACGGCGGCCGCCATCGAGCAGGCCGGGGCGGGCTACCGGATCGTGGTGGCGCGGGACGACGTGGACGCGTGCCGGTTCGAGCGGCTGGCCCAGGAAGGGCGGGCCGCGCTGCGCTCCGGGGAAGCCGAACGGGCGGCGGCTCTGCTGCGCGAGGCCCTGGAGCTGTGGCGGGGGCCTGCGCTGGACGGCCTCACCGAGAGCGAGCCCGCCCGGCCCGCCGCCGTACGGCTGGAGGAACGCCGGCTCGGCGCGCTCGAGGACCGGATCGAGGCCGAGTGCCTGCTCGGCGGGCACCACGCCGCCGTACCGGAGCTGCGCGAGCTGGTCGGCCTCCATCCGCTGCGCGAACGGGCGGCGGGGCTGCTGATGCGGGCACTGTTCGCAGAGGGCGCGCAGGCCGCCGCGCTGGTGGTGTTCGAGGAGGCCAGACGGCACCTGGCCGAGGAGCTGGGCGCCGATCCGTCGGCGGAACTGGTGGCACTGCACCGGGAGTTGCTGAGCGCCGACCCCTCCCCCGCGCCCGCCGCACCGCCCGCCCAGCTGACGGCGTTCGTCGGCCGCGGCAACGAGGTGTCCGAGGTCGCGGGGCTGCTGCGGGTGGCCCGGCTGGTCACGCTGACCGGCCCCGGCGGCGTGGGCAAGACCAGGCTGTCCGTCGAGGTGGCGGGCGCCCTGGCCGACGAAGTGTGCTTCGTGGAACTGGCTCCGCTGCGCGACGGTACGGGAGTGGCGCAGGCACTGCTCGGCGCGCTCGGTCTGCGCGAGAACGGGCTCACCCTGGGCGACGGCGGGCAGTCGCCGGTCGACCGGCTGCTGGCGGCGCTGTCCGACCGGATGCTGCTGCTCGTACTGGACAACTGCGAGCACGTCGTCGACGAGGTCGCGGCGCTGGCGGCACGCCTGTTGGCCGCCTGCCCCCGGCTGCGCGTCCTGGCGACGAGCCGGGAGCCGCTCGGCATCATCGGTGAGAGCATCCGGCAGGTGCGGCCCCTCGACGGCGACGCGGCCGTACGCCTCTTCACGGACCGGGCGCGAGCCGTGCGGCGCGGTTTCACCGCCGACCCCCTGGTCGTACGGCGCATCTGCGCGGCCCTGGACGACCTGCCGCTGGCCATCGAGCTCGCGGCGGCGCGCATCAGGACCCTGGACGTCGAGGACCTCGCGGGACGGCTGGACGACCGGCTCGGGGTCGCGGCGCGCGGCAGCCGTACGGCCGACGGGCGGCACCGGACGCTGCGTTCGGTGGTCGCGTGGAGCTGGGAGCTGCTGTCGGAGGCCGAGCAGCGGGCCGCCCGGCGGTTCACGGTCTTCGCCGGCGGCGCGACGGCCGGGGCCGCGCTGCGGGTGTGCGGCGCCGACGAGGAACTGCTGGAATCGCTGGTCGACAAATCGCTGCTGGAGCTGGCGGGCGGCCGCTACCGGATGCTGGAGACGATCGGCGCGTACGGCGGTGAACGCCTCGACGCGGCGGGCGAACGGGACTCCGTACGGCTCGCCCACGCCCGGTGGCTGCTGGAACTGGTGCGGACCGCCGACCCGCACCTTCGGCGGGCGGAGCAGCTGGAGTGGCTGCCCGTCCTCACGGCCGAGCACGGCAACTTCCTGGCGGCCCTGGGCCTGGCGGTCGAGTCGCGGAACGTGGAGGCGGGCCTGGAGCTGCTCGCCGCGGCCTCGCACTACCTGTGGATCCGGGGCGTGGCCGCGTCGGTCGCGCCGCAGGCCATCGCGCTGCTGGATGCCCTGGGCGGCGGGGTGGTCGGCGGGGTGGACGGCGGGGTGGACGGCGGGCTTGGTGACGCCCCCGGCGATGCCTCGGGCGGCGTCCCGCCGGCCGGGCTCGGCGAGGGGTACGTCCTGTGCGTGCTACTGGCGGCGTCCGGCGCCGGCGGGCGGCCGGTGTGGCAGCGTCACCGGGCGGCGGCCGGGTCGTCCCTGGCCGCGGCGTGGCCGGGCGACCGGCCGGGCCGCCATCCCGTCGCCCTGTTCCTGTGGATGATGCGGAACGCGGGCGAGGCCGACCCGCGTTGCGCCTTCGATCTCGTCTCGTCGCAGCGCGACTGCTCCGAGCCGTGGGCGCGGGCCGCCGCCCGGTACGTGTCGGGATTCGGGCCGCTCGGCGAGGGGGACACCGAACGGGCCGGCCGGGAGTTCGGCGCGGCCGTGGAGGAATTCCGCGCACTCGGTGACCGCTGGGGCACCGCGCTGGCCCTGGACACGCTGGCAGGCCTGGCGGGTGGGCGCGGCGACCGGGCGCGGGCGATCGCGCTGACCGACGAGGCCCTCGTACTCACGGAACAGCTCGACGCCCTGGAGGACAGCGCGGATCTGCTGGTCAACCGGGGCGACCACCTCGTCGGCGAAGACCCGGCGGCGGCCCGGGCCGACTACGGCAGGGCGGCCGCCCTCGCCCGCCGGGCCGGCAGCTCCACCGGCCTGGCGGCGGCCCTGCGCGGCCTCGGCGACCTGGCCGTGCTCGACGCGGACCTGCCGGAGGCGCAGCGGCTGTACGCGGAGGCGCTGGAGCGGGTCGACCCGCACTGGGTCAAGAGCGTCGCGACCCGGGTCCGTACGCTCGCCGGGCTCGGCCGCGTCGCCGAGGCGCGCGGCGACCGCGCCGCGGCCCGGGAGCACTACCGGGAGGCCGCGGAGGGAGCGGCCGTGATGGGCGCCGACACCTTGGAGGTGCTCCGGCTGCTGGGCGTCCCCGAGGACGTAGTGGGCAGCGTGGTCGGGTCGGCGGGCCCGGCGGGCTGACCCGCTCGGCGAGCGCGGCGAGCCGGTCCGCGAGCGCGGCGAGGTCCGCGAGCGCGGTGGGCCGGTCGGTGTGCGAGGTGAGCCGGTCGGTGTGCGAGGTGAGCCGGCGGTGAGCGTGCGGTGAGCGCTCCCCGGGAAGGTCGCCGCATGAAGAACCTCGACGTCCTCATCTCCGGCTCCTCCGTCGCGGGCCCCGCGCTCGCCTACTGGCTCCACCGCCACGGCTTCAACCCCACGATCGTGGAACGCGCCCCCGCACTGCGCGACGGCGGCTACGCCGTCGACTTCCGGGGCGAGGCGCACCTGTCGGTGCTGCGCGGCATGGGCATCCTGGACGCCGTCGAAGGCGCCCGGACCGGCACGGGCTCCATGTCCTACGTCAACAGCGCGGGCAAGGTGCAGGCGAAACTGCCGGCCGACCTGTTCGCCGGGGACGTCGAGATCCTCCGGGGCGATCTGGCGCGGATCCTCTACGACGCGACCGCGCCGTACACGGAGTACGTCTTCGGCGACTCCGTCACCTCCCTCACCGAGGACGCCGACGGCGTCGCCGTCACCTTCGAACGGGGCGCCCCGCGCCGGTTCGACCTGGTGATCGGGGCCGACGGAATGCACTCGGACACCCGCCGCCTGGCGTTCGGGCCGGAGGACCGGTTCGTGAAGCACCTCGGGGTCCACTGCGCGATCTTCACCACGGCCAACCACCTCGGGCTCGACCGCACCGGACACGCCTACCGCACCGCGGGCAAGCTCGTCGCGATGTACAGCGCCCGCAACAACACCGAGGCCAAGGCCGTCTTCTACTTCGCCTCTCCGGCGCTGGACCTCGGCCGGCGCGAGGTGGCGCGGCAGCAGGCCGTCCTCGCCGAGCAGTTCGCCGGCACCGGGTGGGAGTGCGACCGGCTGCTGCGGGACATGCGCTACGCGCCCGACTTCTACTTCGATGCGGTCGGGCAGGTCCGGATGGACTCCTGGAGCCGGGGCCGGATCGCCCTGGTCGGCGACGCCGCCTACTGCCCTTCTTCGCTCTCGGGCATGGGTACGGGGCTCGCGCTGGTCGGGGCGTACGTCCTGGCGGGGGAACTGGCGACCGCCGGCGGCGACCACCGGGTCGCCTTCGGCCGCTACGAGGAGGCGCTGCGGGAGTACGCGGAGGGCTGCCGGAAGATGGGCGACGGCGTGGCGCAGCTCATGGTCCCCGGAAGCCGTTTCATGGCGGGGCTGCTCAACCGCTACAGCAAGGTCATGCCCTACCTGCCCGGGAAGAACATGGCCGCGAAGATCGCCCGCAGGACGGCCGAGAACATCGTGCTGCGGGACTACGGCGCGCGGGGCGCCCTCCGTGCATAGCCGCTCTCCTGCCGACTCGGCCCGGTGGGGTGTCCCGCCGGGCCGGGTCGGCCTGGATGCCGCCCGGGTGCTGCCTAGAAGACGACCAGGGAGCGGCCGCCCTTGCCCGCCAGCATCGCGTCGAACGCCGCCGGGATGCCGTCGAGGGTGATGCGGTCGGTGACCAGGGCGCCGAGGTCGAGGCGGCCCGCGCGGACGTGTTCGGCGATCACCGGGAGGTCGCGGGCGGGGTCGCTGTTCCCGTAGACGCAGCCGGTGAGGGTGCGGGCGAAGTGGAAGATCTCCAGGGCGTGGAAGGTGACCTGCTGCTCCTTGCCGCCGATGCCGACGACCGTGGTGCGGCCCCCGCGCCGGGTGGACTCCCAGGCCCCCCGAATGGTCTCGGCCCGGCCCACGCACTCCACGGCGACGTCCGCGCCCCGGCCGCCGGTGAGGGCCCGGATCTCCTTCGCCGTGGTGTCGGAGGCGAGCACGAACTCGGTGGCTCCGGCCGCCCGCGCCAGCTCCTCCTTGGCCGGGGAGACGTCCACGGCCACGATCGGGGCCGCCCCCGCGATGCGCGCGGCCTGGAGCGCGGCCAGGCCGACCCCGCCGACTCCGAAGACGGCGACGGATTCGCCGGGGCGGACCTGGGCACTGTGGTGCACGGCGCCGTAGCCGGTGAGCACGGCGCAGCCGAGCAGGGCGGCCTCGGCGAGCGGGATCCCGGCGGGTGCGGGCAGCACGCAGTTGGCCGCGACGACGGTCTCCTCGGCGAAGGCGGCCACGTTCAGCCCGGGGTGGAGCGGGGCGCCCTGCGCGTCGTGCGCGTAGACGGCCCCGACCCCGGTGAGCGCGTCGGCGCAGAGCCACACTTCGCCGATGCCGCAGTGGTGGCACTGCCCGCAGGACGGGGCCCAGTTGAGTACGACCCCGTCGCCGGGGGCGACGTGGGTGACGCCCTCGCCCACCGCGAGGACCGTGCCCGCGCCCTCGTGGCCGAGGACGGCGGGGACGGGGACCCGCATGGTGCCGTTGGTGAGGGAGAGGTCGGAGTGGCAGACCCCGGCTGCGGTGAGCCGTACCCGGACCTGCCCGGGGCCTGGATCGGGCAGCACGATCTCCCTTATCTCCAGCGGAGCTCCGACGGCGGGCAGGATGGCGGCGCGGACCATGTTCGTCGTCTCCGTGTTCAGAACTGCAGGGACTTGGTCTGGAGGTACTCCGTCAGGCCGTGGGGGCCCAGCTCGCGGCCGACGCCCGACTGCTTGTAGCCGCCGAAGGGCGCGAGCACGTTGAAGCGGCCGCCGTTGATGTCCACCTGGCCGGTGTCCATGCGGCGGGCGAACGCCACGGCCGTCTCATCGTCCTCGGCCCAGACGGCTCCGCCGAGGCCGTAGACGGTGCCGTTGGCGATGCGCAGGGCCTCCTCCTCGTCCTCGTACGGCAGGATCGACAGCACGGGGCCGAAGATCTCCTCCTGGGCGATGGTCATGTCGGGCGTGACGTCGGCGAACACGGTCGGGGCGATGAAGTAGCCCTGTTCGTGCGGGGCGTCGGGGCCGCCGGCGACGAGACGCGCGCCCTCCTCCACTCCCTTGGCGATGTAGCCGCGGACGCGTTCGTGCTGCTTGGCGTTGACCACCGGGCCGAGGCGGGTCTCCGGCGTGCGGGGGTCGCCGGTGGGGTACTTGGCGACGGCGGCGGCCGCGAGCGAGACGGCCTCCTCGTAGTGGTCCCGGTGGACGAGCATCCGGGTGAGCGCGTTGCAGCTCTGGCCGGCGTTGTTCATGACGTGGCCGACGCCTGCCGCGACGGCCTTGGCCAGATCGGCGCCGGGCAGGATGACGTTGGCCGATTTGCCGCCCAGCTCGAGGGCGACCCGCTTGACGGCGGCGCCGGCCGTGGCGCCGATCTTCTTGCCGACGGCGGTGGAGCCGGTGAAGGAGACCAGGTCGACTCCCTCGTGCGCGGCCAGGGCCTGACCGGCGACCGGGCCGGTTCCGGTCACCAGGTTGAAGACTCCGGCCGGGATGCCCGCCTCGTGCACGGCTTCGGCGAAGAGCTGCGCGGTCAGCGGGGTGTCCTCGGCCGGCTTGAGTACGAGGGTGCAGCCGGCGGCGAGAGCGGGTGCCACCTTGGCAACGACCTGGTGCAGCGGATAGTTCCAGGGGGTGATGGCGCCGACCACCCCGACGGGCTCCAGCAGCACGGTGGAGTTCCCTATCCGCTCCTCGAAGGCGTACGAGGCCCCGAGTTCGGCGTACGAGGAGGCCACGGCGATCGGCGATCCGACGTGGACCATCTCCGCGAAACCGAGCGGGGAGCCCAGTTCGGCGGTGATGGTCTCGGCGATCTCGCTCTTGCGGGTGACCAGTACGTCGCGCAGCGCGCCGATCAGGGCCGCCCGCTCGGGCGCGGGCGTCGCCGCCCAGCCGGGCAGGGCGGCGCGGGCCGCCCGTACGGCCGCGTCCACGTCCTCCTCGGTGCCGGCCGGCACCGAGGCGATGACCTGCTCGTCGGCCGGGTTGACGACCTCGATGCGGTCGCTTCCGGCGGCGGGCCGCCATGCGCCGCCGATGTACATCCCGTCGTGGGCCTTCATGCCATTCCTCCCGAGCACGCACGAGTGCGTAGACCAGACCTCGCGGACACCCTACAAACTAGCGCCGGTAGTTTTCTGTGCGCCAGGGGCGGCGGGGATCAGATGATGCCGAAAAGCATCCCTGCCGCGAGGACGACGAGGGAGGTCAGCGCCGCCCATTTCACGGTGAACCGGGTGTGGTCGCCGAACTCGACCTTCGCCATGCCGACGAGGACGTATACGGCCGGAACCAGCGGGCTGGACATGTGCAGGGCCTGGCCGACGAGGGAGGCGCGGGCGATCTCGAGCGGGGAGACCCCGTGGGCGGCGCCGGCCTCGGCGAGGACGGGGAGGACGCCGAAGTAGAAGCCGTCGTTGGACATGAAGTAGGTGAGCGGCAGGCTGAGCAGGCCGGTGACCAGCGCCATGTGCGGGCCCATGCCCTCGGGGATGGCGCCGACGAGCCAGTCGGCCATGTGCTTGACCATGCCGGTACCGGTCAGGACGCCGGTGAAGACGGCTGCGGCGAAGACCATGCCGGCGACGTTCAGGACGTTGTCGGCATGTGCTGCGATCCGGGCCTTCTGGTCGGGCATGTGCGGGAAGTTCACGGTGAGGGCGAGGGCGGCTCCGAGCAGGAACAGCACCGGGATGGGCAGCAGCTCCATGATCATCGCGGTCAGGAGGGCGACGGTGAGGGCGGCGTTGAACCAGTACAGGCGCGGCCGGAGGGTCGGGCGGTGCGGGTCGAGGCCCTGGAAGCCGCCCTCGGGGGCGCCAGCGGTGGAGCCTCCGACGCCTGCCGCGACCGGGGCCGGGCCGGCGGCGCGTGCAGCGCCCGAGGCGGAGTCGGCGGCGCGCGCGGCGGACCCGGTGCTGCCTGCGGCGGAGCCGGTGGCGGCCTCGCCCGGGCCCGTCCCGGAGGCGGCCAGGACCCGCTCGTCCTCTTCCGCCACGTCGGCGCCCGGCAGCACGAGGAGGCCGACACGGCGGCGTTCCTTCAGGCCGAGGACGTACGCGAGGACGAAGACGAAGAGGAGTCCCACGGCGAGCGCCGGGATCATCGGGACGAAGATGTCGGCGGCGTCGAGCTTGAGCGCCGTCGCGGCCCGGGCCGTCGGGCCGCCCCAGGGAAGGGTGTTCATGACTCCGTTCGCCGTGGCGGCGACCCCCGTCATGACCACCAGGCTCAGGCCGAGACGCTTGTAGAGCGGGTACATGGCCGACACCGTGATCATGAAGGTGGTCGATCCGTCGCCGTCGAGCGAGACGATCGCGGCGAGGACAGCGGTGCCGACCACCACCCGGACGGGGTCGGCCTTGCAGAAGCGCAGGATGCCCCGCACGATCGGGTCGAAGAGGCCGACGTCGATCATCACGCCGAAGTAGACGATGGCGAACATCAGCATGGCGGCGGTGGGGGCGAGTTTCCCGACGCCCTCGATGACGTAGTCGCCGAGGTGCGCACCCTGTCCTGCGAAGACGCAGAACAGGGCGGGAATGAGGACGAGCGCCGCGATGGGCGACATTTTCTTCAGCATGATCAGGACCAGGAAAGTCGCGATCATGGCGAAGCCGAGGAAGGTCAGCATGGGGGGAAGGTAGGTGCCGCCTCCTTGGGCCAACAAGACGTCGAGCCGTGAGCAATACGAGCAAAACCCCAGCTCAGGGCAGGGGTGCAAGCTCGACGGGGAAGCCGTTGAGCACCGCTGTGCCGGACAGCGGGTCGAGCAGGGTGCCGTCGAGGAGCTGGTTGACGTTGACTCCGGGCACGACGGAGGCCACCGAGAGCCGGGTGCCGGCCCGGTCGTGGCCCCAGCCGTGCGGAAGGCTCACCACTCCGGTGCGGACGGCGTCGGAGACCTCGACGGGAACCTCCAGGCTCCCGCCGGCGGCGGTGATCCGGGCCCGGCCCCCGTCGGCGAGGCCCAGCCGCCCCGCGTCCTCGGGGTGCACCTGGAGGGTGCAGCGGTTGGAACCTCCGGTGAGGGCCGGGACGTTGTGCAACCAGCTGTTGTTGGACCGCAGGTGGCGGCGGCCCACGAGCACGAGGGCCGTGGGGCGGTCGGCGAGCGCCGCGCGCAGCCTGGGGAGCTCGGCCGCGATCGGGTCCGGCAGCAGCTCGATCCTGCCGCTGCGGGTCCTCAGCACGCCCGGGAGCCGGGGGCGCAGCGGACCCAGGTCAATGCCGTGCGGGTGCGCGAGCAGCCGCTCCAGGCTGAGCCCGTGCCCTTCGGCGGCAGCGCCGAACAGGTCTCCGTACGGGCCGAGTCGGAGCATCAGGTCCAGGCGGCGCTCGGGTCCGCTCTCGCCCGTGAGCAGGCCGGCGAGGCGGGCCGGATCCTGCCCGTGCAGCGGGGAGCGAGGGTCGGCGGTCTCCTTGGCGAGGGCGCTCTGGACGGCCAGTTCGTCGACGGCTTCCGGACCTGCGGCTCCGTGCATGCCGGAGACGGCGAGGACGAGGCGTGCGTGGATCTCGCACTCGTCGGGTCGGCCCGTTTCGAGGGGGACGGCGGCGCGGGTGTAGCGCACCTGGTTGCGGATGGCGAAGCCGTTGAAGGCGAAGTCGTGGTGCGGGGTCTGCGAGGACGGCGGCGGGGGCAGTACGACGTGCGCGTGGCGTGAGGTCTCGTTCAGGTACGGGTCGATCGAGACCATGAAGTCCAGGTCGGCCAGCGCCCGGTCGAGCCGGTCGCCGTCGGGTGCGGACAGGACCGGATTCGCGGCGATGGAGATCAGGGCGCGGATCCGCCCCTCCCCCGGGGTCTCGATCTCCTCGGCCAGGGCGACGGTGGGCAGTTCGCTCTTGGCCTCGGGGTGACCGCTGACCCGGCTGTGCCAGCGGCCGAGCGCGAAGCCCTTGCCGGGCCCGGCGGGGCGCGGCCGCGGTCCGGCGGCCGGGAGCGGGAAGAGGACTCCGCCGGGCCGGTCGAGGTTGCCGGTGAGGATGTTCAGTACGTCGACCAGCCAGCTGGCGAGGGTGCCGTGCTCGACGGTGCAGCTGCCGATCCGGCCGTAGACGGCTGCCGTGGGCGCAGCCGCCAGCTCGCGGGCGAGGGTGCGGATCTCGTCGGCCGGGAGGTCGCAGGCGGGTGCAACGGCCTCAGGAGTGAAACTCTCGAGTGCGGCTGCGAGTTCCCCGAGCCCCTCGGTCGTTTCGTCCGCTTCGCCGACGGCGGTGAGTTTCTCTGCGAGCAGGGTGTGCGCGAGGGCGGCGAGCAGCAGGGCGTCGCTGCCGGGGCGCGGCGCGAGGTGGCGGTCGGCGAGGGCGGCGGTGCGGGTGCGGCGCGGGTCGACGACGACGAGGGTGCCGCCGCGGGCGCGCAGGGCTTTGAGCCGGCCGGGGAAGTCGGGGGCGGTGCACAGGGAGCCGTTGGATTCGACCGGGTTCGCGCCCAGGAGCAGCAGGAAGTCGGTCCTGTCGAGGTCGGGGACCGGGATGGCGAACGGGTCGCCGTAGAGCAGGCCGCTGGAGACGTGTTTGGGCATCTGGTCGAGGGTGCTGGCGGTGAAGAGGTTGCGGGTGCCGAGGGCCTTGAGGAGCAGCGGCGGGTAGAGGGCGCCCGCCATGGTGTGCGCGTTCGGGTTGCCGAGGACCACGCCCACCGACTGGGCCCCGTGTTCCCGGACGAGGGCGGGGACGGCGGCGGCGATGGCGTCGAAGGCCTCCTCCCAGGTGGCTTCCCGGAGGCGGCCGTCGCGGCGGACGAGGGGGTGGCGCAGCCGGTCGGGGTCGGCATCGAGCTGCCCGAAGGCGGCGCCCTTGGGACAGATGAAGCCGTGGCTGAAGACGTCTTCGCGGTCACCCCGGGCGCCGGTGACGGCGGTGCCCTCGATGGTGAGGGTGAGGCCGCAGGTGGCTTCGCAGAGGGGACAGATGCGCAGGGCGGTGCGGGGCATGGGCCCTCCAGGGGCGGCAGGCTGCGACACGGGCACACGGGGAGCACCGAGCATACCGACCGGTACGGACGGCGGGGAGGGTCCTGCGGGGCCGGGCTCGCCCCGGCGCCCGGCGGGGTTCTCCCCGCGACCCGGGGGGGCGCCCCGGGGGCGGGAGGGGCCGGGCTCCCGCCTGGGGTCGGGCGGGCGTGGCGGAGCGGGGCCGGTCAGTCCAGTACGCGGGCGAGGTAGGCCTGCATCATCACGCGGATCTCGGTCACGATCGCGGGGTCGCCCTCCGGGTCGAGGCGGAAGGCCAGCTGGATCAGCGCGTCCGTGGCTTCGACGGCGACCAGGACGGCCCGGTCGAGGGTGGCGTCGGGGGTCAGGCCCAGGTGCCCGCAGAGCAGTTCGGTGAGTCGGGCGGCGACCATGTTGTTGGGGTCGGAGGCCGGGCCCTCGGTCGGCGGCGCGGGCACGCCGAAGTCGACGAGCGCGAAACCGGGGACGGTGCGCTTCATGGCGAGGTATTCGTCCAGCACCGCGTCGACGACGGGCCGCCAGTGGGTGGCGGGGAGATCTGCGAGGCGTTCCGCGATGCCGTCGGCGTAGGTGTCGAGGTTGCGGTGGGCGAGGGCCGTGGCCATGGCCCGCTTGTTGCCGAAGAAGCGGTAGACCGAGCCGATCGGCACGCCGGCGCGGAGGGCGACGGCCCGGGTGCTGAGGTTCTCGTACCCGGTCTCGTCCAGGAGTTCGGCGCAGGCGTCGAGGATCCGGGCGAGCCGGTCGGCGCTGCGCTGCTGGATGGGTGTACGGCGCATGGGGTGGGCGGGAGGCACGGGGTCCATCATGCCGCTCCTCGCTTCCGGGTTCGGCGGGGGCCTCGACTCACTGGCCCCGGTCTAGTTCAGCAGGAGGCTCAGCCCTCCGATGGTGTACGTGATCATCAGCGCGAGCAGCGGGAGCTGTCCGGCCACCGCTTTCGCCGGCGGGAAGAGGCGTACGGAGCGGTCGTGGGCCGCGACGACGCCGAGCACGTGGCCGGTGACGACGGCGACGACCTGGAGGGTGGCGAGGCCCCCGGGACCCAGTGGCTGCAAGGGTTCGGGGGCGTTGTCAGTGCCCGCTGCCATGATGACTGTGCGTGGTCCTTCGACTACCAGGAGGGAGAAGTAGTGGGCGACGAGATAGCCGAGCGCGATCGGCACCAGTGAGTGCGCGAAGGCGGTCAGCGGGCCGGAGTGCGGGCCGCTGACGAGTCGGGTGGCCGCCGCGCAGAGGCAGTACAGGGTGGCGACGAGGGCGATGGAAGCGAGCAGTCCGAGGGTGGCCGTGGGGGTGCGGCCGAGGGGGGAGGTCTGAAGGGTGTCGATCCAGGAGGGGTTGTCGGAGAAGCCGTCGTAGGCGGTGGAGCCGAGGAGGACGCAGACGGTGGCGACGAGTCCGGGCCGCTCGGGCGTCGCGTCGAGTCCGTGGAACGGGTTGCGCAGGACGAGGCGGCCGTCGCTGCGGCGGCCGAGGGGGGAGAGCCGGGCCGAGAGGGCGGAGTACGCCTCGAAGGCGTCTCCGTCGTCGAACCAGCGCTCGCCGTAGCGGGCGGCGAGCAGCAGCTGGGCGGTGGCGTACAGGGTGAGGGCGATCAGGAGGGTGGTGGTGGATGCGGGATCGGGAGCGACGAGTTCGAGCCAGGTGAAGGCGAACAGCCCGGCAGCCGCTGGCCATTGGCCGAGCCGGGCGGGGAGGGGGCGGCCGGGGGTGCTGCGGTGCAGGGCGCGGGCGAGCAGGAGGTACAGGGTGCGGAGCGGGTTGAGCCGGCGCCAGACGGGGCCGAGGAGGAGGGAGGCGGGGACGAGTCCGACCCAGAGGAGCACGTAGACGGCGCCGGGAGCGGGGTTGCGCGAGGGGTCGTCGGGACCGAGGAGGAGGTGGAGGAGGACGGCGAGTGCGGCGGCGAGGCCGAGTACGCGCAGGGCGGTGCGGATGGCCGGTGCGTCGGCGGCCCGCTGGAGGGCGGCGGGGAGGGCGAGCCCCGAGCGGTCTCCGCGGAAGCGGGAGGTCGACCAGAGCAGGCCCAGGGCGAGGAAGGAGACGAACAGTGCGGCGAAGGCGCCCGCGAATGCGTAGAAGGGAGAGATCGGAAGGTCGTGCTGGGATCCGATCCCGTGCGCGAGGGTGGTGAGCGGATCGGCCGGGTGAAGGACCACGCCCTGGCCGGCGCCGCCGACGCCACCGCCCGCGCCCGGCACCGGCCCCGGCCCGACGGGGCTCACCACCGGCCTGCCGGAGTCGGTGCCGCACCGTCGGCGCGGCCGGGCGTCCCGGACTCGGGCCCGAGTCCGGGGAGCCACGGCTGCGGGTGGCGGTGGGGCACCGGCTGCGGGTGGCGGTGGGCCTGTGGGTGGCGGTGGGGCCCCGGCCGCGGGTGGCGGTGGGCCTGTGGGTGGCGGTGGGGCCCCGCGTGCGGGTGGCAGTGGGCCTGCGGGTGCTCGTGGTGCCCCGGGTGCGGGTGCTCTGGGGACACTGCGTGCGGGTGGCGGGTCATCGGACGAGGAGCTGGGTCAGGACGAGGCCGGACTCGTGGGTCTCGACCTCGAAGAGGCCCGTACGGTCGGCCGTCAGGATCAGGGTGGCCTCCTGGCCTGCGAGCAGGGCGAGTTCCTTGTCGTAGCCGTGGACGTGCAGGGTGTCCGCGCGGTCGCTGGTGACGCGCAAGGCGACGCGTTCGCCGCGCCGCAGCTCGGTGCGGGCCGGGGCGGGGCTGACCTTGCCGTCCCGGACGGTGACGGTGACCGTGCGGTCCGCCTCCGGCGCCGCCTGGGAAGGCGGCGGGGACGTCGGCGCGGCCGTCGTCGTGGGGTGGCTGTGGCCACCCGCCTGGCCGGGGGCGGCGGCGGTGAGCTGCACCGAGCCCTCGATCGCCTTGCCCGCCACCGCCCAGGCGGTGTGGTCGTCCGCGTAGAGGCGGACGGTCAGGGTGTGCGCGCCCTCGGGGACCTGTGCGGCGGGCAGGTGGAACCAGGGGCCGTACAGCCGGGCCAGCTTGTGCCCGTCGAGCTCCAGGTGTGCGTGGCCGGCGCCCGGGAGGGCTCCGCCGCCGGTGCTGTCGGGGGTGAAGCGGTAGTTCTTCACCGCCAGCTGGAGGTTCCAGCCGTCCTCGGAGTCCGGGCGGGCGGTGAGCTGGACCTCCGGCGCGCCTTCGGCCGGGACCTCGCGCAGGCGGTGGCCCGCGCCGTCGTCGGCGGTGAGCAGGGTTCCCGCGCTGCCGGAGGCCTGCTCGTGGCTGGTGCCGGGTTTGTGGTGGGTGGTGGCCCGCCCGCCGCAGCCGGTCGCCGCGCCGCCCGCGAGGAGCAGGACGAGGGCGAGCAGGGCCGCACCCCGGGTGGTCCGGCCGCGCCTGCGCGGCCGGACGGGCGGGGCGGCACAGACGTCGCACCGGATCCGTTCGGGGGGCCGGGGCGCGATGGGGTGGAGGGTCATGCGGTGTGCTCCGGGTTCGACGGGGGTTCGGGAGCTGTCGCGCTCAGGGACGAGGAGGGGCCCGCCGGGACCGGGGAGCGGTCGCCGGCCGGGTCGCCGCCCGGGCCCGCAGGGCGGGCGGGAGTACCGGGGCGGGCCGAGGCCACCGCGGCCCAGAGGACCCAGACCAGGGCCGCCAGCGCCCGTACCCAGGCGGGGCTCAGGGGGGTCCAGGGGATCATCAGGACCGCCTTGTCGAAGGCGTCCAGCAAGGTCAGCCCGGCGAGCAGCAGGGTCAGGCGGGCCAGCCAGGGGCGGGTGGGGCGCAGGGCGATGCCCACGCCCGTCCACCACAGGCCGAGCAGGAGGAGGGCGAGCGCGGGGACGAAGGTCGCGGTCAGCGGCATGGTGGAGCCGGCCACGTCCAGGGCCAGGCCCGCCAGGCCCAGCAGCGAGGCGGCCGTGCCCAGGCGGGAGCCGCGCAGGCGGCGCCGCCACAGGGCCCCGCCGACCAGGAGCAGTACTGCCGCCACGGCCAGCGCGATCTGGGTCTCCACCCGCTCCAGGCCGCGCGCGCCGTACCAGTCGCAGCCGGCCGGGAGCTTGCGCGCCTGGACGCTGTAGTCGGCGCAGACGAGGAGCTGGACCAGCTTGACCGGTTCGCCGACCAGGCGGGCCGAGGCGCCCGAGACCTCGCCGCGCGCACCGCCGCACTGCGGGACCGTGCCCGGGGTGGAGCCGTCGGGGCCGTTCTGCCAGCAGTTGTCACGGCCCTGGCCGTCCCACCACACGTCCATGCCGTTGGGACGGGCGGCTCCGGACTTGTCCTTGCCGAGGATGTTGCCCGCGTACCGGTTGTGGTGGGAGGTGTCCGTCTGCTTGGACCACGCCTCCTCGCCCCGGATGAAGGCGGGGACGGCGCTGAGGAAGAAGCCCGCGCGCTCGTGCCCGTACACCCAGTTGTTCTCGTAGAGGTTCCAGTTGCCGCCCGCGGTGATGATGCCGGTGCCCGGGGGCATGGAGATCTGCGGGCAGACCACGCCCCGCTCGTAGCCGCGCTCGATCGGGGGCTTGGCGCACGTGCCGTCGGCGACGTGGCCGTAGTAGTCCTGGTTGTTGTCGTGGATGAGGTTCCGCTCGAACTTGGCGTGGTTCTGCGGGAGTCCGGGGTGGCCGGGGAAGGCGCTGTCCATCGAGGCGCCGCCCATGTTCTGGTCGAACTCGTTGTCGTGCACCCACACGGAGTCGCCCGCGGTGCCGGAGTAGCCGACCATGTTGTGGTGGCTGTGGCAGCCGGTGATCTCGATGGAGTACCGGGGGACGTCGTAGCCGCGGCCGTCGTTGATGTTGGAGGCGCTGCCGGGGTAGATGCCGGAGTCGCCGTTCCCGTACGACTCGCAGTTCTTGTAGAGCCCGTGGTCGCTGGCGAAGGTCAGGAAGCCGTACTCGTCGTTCCAGCGGGTCAGCACGTCGTCGATGACGAAGCCGTCGCCCGCGAGCACGTACAGCGAGTTGAAGGTGGTGCGCTGGGCGGTGAAGTTGCGGAAGTAGATGCCGTTGGACTTGTCGGCGCGGATGCCGTTCAGCTTCTGGTACTTGGCGTCGATGACGACGTCCGTGCGCGCGGCGCCGGTGCCCTCGATCTGCAGGTTCGTCTTGCCGAGGATGGCGACGAGGTTCTGGTTGTGGCGGCAGGCCACCTGCTGTTCGTAGCTCAGGATCTGGTAGCCGAGCGAGGAGTTCGGGGCCTTGAGCGTGGCGCACTCCCCCGTCGGCTTGCCCAGTGAGGGCTCCTCCTCGTACAGGCCGGGGAGGATCGCGATGTTCATCCCGGGCCGGTCGACGGCGTCGACGGCCTCCTGGAGGTGGCGGTAGCCGCTCTTCTCGCACCGTTCGAACAGGGCGAGGTTGCGGTCCCGGAGTTCCTGCGGGAAGGCGGACGTCCGGCGTTCGAAGTCGGACCGGTCCGTCTTGCAGACGAGCAGGTCCGGCTCCGCCTTGCGGTATTCGGGCACGGATCCGGTGCCGTCGGGGAGGGTGACGGGGCGCTCCTCGTGTGCGCTCGCGGCGGGCGCGGCGACGAGGAGGGACAGGAGGGCGAGGAGGGCGGCGAGGAGCGCCGCCGGCACGGCAGGAAACCTGCGGGTCCACGACATGCGCGTGAGAGTAGAGCATTGTTCAACTTTTGGGATCCCCCTCCGCGCGAATCCGATGGCGCCCGCGCGGATCACCCCCCGTTGACGCACGGGCCGCGGAATCCTACTGTCAGGCATAGGATTCCTTCGACGGAGCGGGAGCAGCAGATGAGCGAGCAGGCCAGGAAGACGGCGGAGGCACTCGAGTACCTCACCGGCTTCGGCAACGAGCACAGCTCGGAGGCCGTGCCCGGCGCACTTCCGCTCGGCCGGAACTCGCCCCAGCGGGCCGCTCTCGGCCTGTACGCGGAGCAGCTCAGCGGCAGCGCCTTCACCGAGCCCCGCACGCACAACCGCCGGTCCTGGCTCTACCGGATCCGCCCCTCGGCCGCGCACCCGCCCTTCACCCGCGTGGACAACGGGGTCCTGCGCACCGCGCCCTTCACCGAGTCCGTCCCGGACCCGAACCGGCTGCGCTGGAACCCGCTGCCCGACCCGGCCCCCGGAACCGACTTCCTGGCCGGCCTGTGGACCCTGGGCGGCAACGGCGACGCGACCCAGCGCACCGGGATGGCCGTCCACCTCTACTCCGCCAACGCCGACATGACCGACCGGGTCTTCAGCGACTCCGACGGCGAGCTCCTGATCGTCCCGGAGCGCGGCGGGCTGCTCCTGCGCACCGAGCTCGGCCTGCTCAGCGCCGGCCCCGGCGAGGTCGCCCTGATCCCCCGCGGCATCCGCTTCCGCGTCGAGCTCCTCGGGGACGACGCCCGCGGCTACGTCTGCGAGAACTACGGCCAGCCCTTCGAGCTGCCGAACCTGGGCCCGATCGGCGCCAACGGCCTCGCCGCCGCACGGGACTTCCGGGCCCCGGTCGCCGCGTACGAGGACGTCGAGCGCCCGACCGAGGTGGTCAACAAGTTCTGCGGCAACCTCTGGTCGGCCACCTACGACCACTCCCCGCTGGACGTGGTCGCCTGGCACGGCACCCACGTCCCGTACGTCTACGACCTGCGCCGGTTCAACGTGATCGGGTCCATCAGCTACGACCACCCGGACCCGTCGATCTTCACCGTGCTGACCGCGCCCACCGACACCCCCGGGCTGGCGGGCGTGGACTTCGTGGTCTTCGCCCCGCGCTGGCTCGTCGGCGAGGACACCTTCCGCCCGCCCTACTTCCACCGCAACGTGATGAGCGAGTACATGGGCCTGATCGAGGGGGCCTACGACGCCAAGGCCGAGGGGTTCGTGCCCGGCGGCGGCTCGCTCCACAACATGATGTCCGCGCACGGCCCGGACCGGGAGACCTTCGACCGGGCGAGCGCCGCCGAGCTGAAGCCGCAGAAGATCGACGACGGCCTGGCCTTCATGTTCGAGACCCGCTGGCCGATCACCGCCACCGCCCAGGCGGCCGGCGCGGACCACCTCCAGCGCGGATACGACGACGTCTGGCAGGGGCTCCAGCGCCACTTCCGTGCCTAATATGCGCAGGACACCGCCCCTGTCAGCAGCCCTACGGAGACCGCACCCGTGACCGCCTTCGCCCCCGACTCGCTGGTCCTGAACCGGAAGCTTCCCCTCTGGTACCAGGTCTCGCAGTCGCTGCGCGCCTCGATACTGGGGCGCACGCCGGACGCCTCACTGCGGCTGCCCACCGAGGAGCAGCTCGCCGAGCACTACGGGGTGAGCGTGCTGACCATGCGGCAGGCGCTCAAGGAGCTGGAGGGCGAGGGGCTGATCAGCCGGCACCGCCGGCGCGGCACCTTCATCGAGCCGGGGGCCCGGCGGGCCGCCCCGGTACGGCTGCTGGGCTCGGTCGACACGATCGTGGCCCAGCAGTCGGGTGAGCTCACGACGATCCTCGGGCATGCGCGGACGGCGGTGTCCGGGGAGCTGCTGGACCACTTCCCGGACACCCCGGAGGTGGTCACGTACCGCAGGCTGCGCCACGACCGCGAGAGCGGCGAGCCCAGCAACTGGGCGGAGAACGCGGTCCTTCCGGAGATCGCCGAGTCCGTGGAGCTCGCCGATCTCGAGCGGTGGCCGATGACGAAGGTGCTGCGGGACATCGTCGGGGTGCGCATCAGCCGGATCACGGACACGGTCGAGGCCCGGCTCGCCGACCCGGAGACGGCCGAGCTGCTCCAGGTCCCGCTCCTCAGCCCGATCCTGCACTACACGGGCGTGACGTACGACGAGGACGGCCGGGTCGTGGACGTGGCGCGGATCCGCTACCGCGGCGACCGGTTCTCCTTCACGGTGACGGTCGACGCGCACTGAGGAGCGCCGCTGTGGGCGACCCCGCCCCTGCGGGCGACCGCGCCGCTGCGCGCGGCTCCTACCGCTTCTCGTCGTCCTCGGCGGTCCGCTCGCCCTCGGCCTGGGAGGGCGTGGTGCGCGTCGTCTTCGGGTGGTGCGTCTGCTGCATCTGGGTCTCGTCCATGTCCTCGTCGAGCCGCTCCCCCTCGGCCTGCGACGGAGTCGAGTATTCGTCGTACTGACTCATGGCGTCTCCTCGGTCGATAGCGCGCACAAGCCTCATGCGCGTACATAAGGAGCGTAGCTCTTCGGCCTGGGCGCGGCCCGGCCGCCTGATCCCGTCGCTACCATCGGCGGCGTGAGCGAAGACGTACCGCTGCTGGACGATCTGATGCCCTGGTCCGTGGGCGGCCTGCGCCTGGGCCGGGACTGGGTGGCCGCGCCCGATCCCGCTTCCCTGCGCGCCCGCTGGGCGGCCCTGACCGGTGCCGAAGGCGCCGACCGGGAGCGGCTGTTCCGCCCGAGCCGGCTGCGTACGCCCACCTCCGGGGCGGCCGCGCTGCCGGGGCAGCGTTCGGCGGCCACGGCCCGTTTCGCGGACGAGCCCGGCCCCTGCCCGGAGCCCGTACGGGTGCTCCGCGAGCCCTTCGACGAGCAGTGGCTGCTGCCCGACCAGCGGCTCATCGACTCGGCCCGCCCGGAGCTGTGGCGGGTCCTGGACGAGCACCAGCTGTTCGCCGTCGAGACCCCCGAGCTGCTGGTCAGCGCGCACCTCCCGGCCGGCCGGCTCGGGCGGATCCGGCCCCTGCACCGGCGCCCCGGCGGCGCCGAGCCCAATGTCGCCCCCGGCCTGCTCCCCCTGCTCGGCGAGCGCTACGGCGGCTGGGTCACCCCCGAGGACCTGCTGTGCTGGATCCTCGCGGCGGGCCGCCCCGGGCCGCGGGGGTACGAGGTCCCGCTCGCGGCCGACCCGGGGCGCTGGCGGGCCGGGCTGGAGCTCGGACACCGGCTGCTCACCGTCCAGTTGCGCGGGGCGCGCGGCGGTGAGCCGCCCCGGCTGCCCGGCGGGCGCCGGCCGTACGTCCGCTCGGCGGTCGGGGCGTGGCCGCTGGGGCTGTCGTACGACGCGGAGGGCGAGACCCTGGGCCTCGGCACCGGCACGGTCTCCCCCGTACCCTCCGGGGCCTGGGAGTACGAGGTGCAGGGCGTCCGGGTGCTGGAGGCCTGGTTCGCGGCCCGGGTGGCGCACCGCGCTCCGGATGCGGACGGGCTGGTGGCGCTGGGTCCGGCCGAGTGGCCGCAGGCCTGGACCTCGGAGCTGCTGGCGCTGGTGACGACCCTGGCGCTGCTGGCGGAGCTGGCGCCGGAGCGGGCGGCCTTCGAGCCGGGCCCGCTCCTGCCCGCGGCCGCGCTGCGGGCGGCCGCGGTGCTGCCGCCGCCGCGCTCGGCGCGACGCCCCGCTTCGGTGCTGGACCACCAGGAGGAGGGCCCCGGCGGGCAGTTCGCGCTGCTCTGAGCGGCCAGGGACGCAGCGCGCCCAGCCCGTGCCGCCCCGAGCGGCTCCGGCGGCCTGCGCGCCCCGGGCCCCGAGCGCCTCCGGCCGGCCTGCGGCCCGCGCCCCGAGCGGCTCCGGCCTGCCTACGCGCCCCACGCCCCCAGCAGCCGGGACACCGACCGGTCGAACACGGCAGCCATGTCCAGCTCCGGGCCGGGGACGGGCTGCGCCCCGCCCGTGAGGGCCGCGGCCAGGCGCGGGTACTGCCCGGTGGCCAGCCGTGAGCCGAGCCAGGCGGCCCGGGCGCCCGCTTCGGCGGCCTCGCTCCACGGCAGGGAGCGGGCCCGCTCGGCCAGCGCCAGCTCGCTCGCCACGTAGGTGGACACCATGCCGTTGACCGCGGCGACGAGCTCCAGCTTCTCGCCGTCCGGCGCGTCCAGCGGGACCAGGCAGTCCAGGCTGTGCTCCAGGTACGCGAGGGCGTTCGGGCTGAAGCCGTGGACGGGGCTGAGGAGCCCCGGCAGCCACGGGTGGCGGTGCATCAGGTCCCGCGTCTGGCGGGCCAGGGCGAGCAGGTCGGCGCGCCAGTCGCCGGTCGGCGGCGTGAACTCGTACTCGCCGCCGACCGCGTCGACCATCAGCTCGTACAGGTCGTCCTTGCGCGGCACGTAGTTGTACAGGGACATCGTCCCGGCGCCGATCCCGGCGGCGACGCGCCGCATGGAGACGGCCTCGATCCCCTCCGCGTCGGCGATGCGCACCGCTTCGGCGGCGATCGACTCGCGGCTGTGCGCGGGCCTGGGGCCTCGGCCGGCCCGCTGCGGGCGGGACCAGATCACTTCGGGTTCAGCGGGTCGCCCGCCGGCTGTCATCGCTCGGATCACCTCGTCGTCTCGCCACCATCTTAGTTACGTACGACGTACGTAGTGGGGTAGGGTGCCGCACATGACTACTACGTACGCTGTACTTAGTGAGGGGTTGGAGAAGAACTACGGGGAGGTCCACGCCCTGCGCGGCCTCGATCTCGCCGTGCCCGAGGGCACGGTCTGCGGCCTCCTCGGCCCCAACGGCGCGGGCAAGACCACCGCCGTGCGGATCCTGACCACGCTCACCGCGCCCACCGCGGGCCGCGCGCTCGTCGCAGGCCACGACGTCACCCGCGACCCGGCCACCGTCCGCCGCGCCATCGGGGTCACCGGCCAGTACGCCTCCGTCGACGGGGACCTGACCGGCCGGGAGAACCTGCGGCTCTTCGCCCGGCTGGCCGGGCTGCGCGGCTCCGCGGGCCGGGCCCGCGCCGACGGGCTGCTGGAGCGCTTCGGGCTCGGCGAGGCCGCGGACCGGGTCGCCGGCACCTGGTCCGGCGGGATGCGCCGCCGCCTCGACCTGGCCGCCGGGCTGATCACCCGCCCCTGCGTGCTGTTCCTCGACGAGCCCACCACCGGCCTGGATCCGTCGGCCCGCGAGCACATCTGGACCGCCGTACGAGAACTCGCCGCCGAGGGCACCACGGTGCTGCTCACCACGCAGTACCTGGAGGAGGCCGACCGGCTCGCCGACGACATCGCGGTCGTCGACCGCGGCCGGGCCGTCGCGAACGGCACCCCGGCCGAGCTCAAGGCCCGGATCGGCGCCCGCGCCGAGGTCACGGTCGCCGTACCGGAGGCCCTCCCGGGAGCGGCGGCCGTACTGGACCGGCTCACCGGCGGCCGGCCCGTGCTCGACGAGGAGCGCCTCACCGTCGGGGTGACCGTCCTCGACGCCGGGCTGACGCTGCCGCGGATCATCCGCGAGCTCGACACCGCCGCGGTGCCCGTCACCGACGCGAGCCTGCGCCCGCCCACCCTCGACGAGGTCTTCCTGCGCCTCACCCGCATCCCCGCCCCCGCGGCCCCGAAGGAGAACGCGGCATGAGCACCCTGCTGTCCGACGGCGGCGCCGTCCTGACCCGTCAGCTCCAGAAAGCCCGGCACGCACCGGCGCTGCTGATCCTCACGCAGACCATGCCGGTCACGATGCTGCTGTTCTTCGGCTACGTCTTCGGCAGCGCGCTGGCCATGCCGGGGGCCGAGTACCGCGAGTTCCTGGTCCCCGGACTGCTCGCCGCCACCGCCGCGAACGGGCTGATGACCGGCATGTTCACGGCGTCGCAGGACGCCCACCGCGGGGTGATGGACCGCTTCCGGACCCTGCCCATGAGCCGCGCCGCCGTCCCGCTCGGGCAGACCGCGGCGGACCTGCTCACCACCGCCGTCTCGATGGTGCCGCTGATGCTGGTGGGGCTCGCGATGGGCTGGCGGGTCGAGACCGGACTGCCGGGCGCGCTGGGGGCCCTGGGCGTGCTCCTGCTGTTCCGGTTCGCCTCCGCCTGGGCCGGCACCTGCCTCGGCCTGCTCAGCAGGAGCGAGGAGGCGGCGGGGCAGCTCGGCAGCGCCACCTTCGTGCTGCCGATGCTGTCGAGCGCGTACCTGCCGACGGCCGGGCTGCCCGGGTGGCTGCGCACGGTCGCCGAGTGGAACCCGATCAGCGCCGTCGCCACCGCCGTACGGGACTTGTGCGGGAACGCGGGGGCGGAGGCCGCGCCGGGCGCCGCCTGGCCCGCCGCGCACCCGGTGGCGGGGGCACTGCTCTGGTCGGCGCTGCTGCTCGCGGTCTTCGCACCGCTCGCGGCCCGGCGGTTCGCCCGGGGCACCGCGGGCTGACCGGCTCCCCGGAGGGGAACTCCCCGGAGGGGGTGACAGGCCGGGGTCGTACGGGATAAGGATCGGTGCCATGGACACCGAAAGCGCCGTACCCGAACCGCTCCCGCTGGACGGCATCACCGTCGTCGCCGTCGAACAGGCCGTCTCGGCCCCCTTCGCCACCCGGCAGCTCGCCGATCTCGGCGCGCGGGTGGTCAAGGTCGAGCGCCCCGACGGCGGCGACTTCGCGCGCGGGTACGACACCGCCGCCCACGGCCTCGCCTCGCACTTCGTGTGGGCCAACCGCGGCAAGGAGTCCATCGCGCTCGACCTGAAGGACCCGCGCGGCCTGGAGGTCCTGCACCGGCTGCTGGCGGACGCCGACGTCTTCGTGCAGAACCTCGCGCAGGGGGCCGCCGCCCGGCTCGGGATCGACTCGGCCGCACTGTGCGCGCGCTACCCGCGGCTGGTCGCCGTGGACGTCTCCGGCTACGGCGCGGAGGGACCGTACGCGCACAAGCGGGCCTACGACATGCTCGTGCAGTGCGAGGCCGGGCTGGTGTCGGTGACCGGCACCCCGGAACAGCCCGTCAAGGCCGGCATCCCGGCCGCGGACATCGCGGCGGCCATGTACGCCTTCTCGGGGGTGCTCGCCGCGCTGCTGCGCCGCGGGATCACCGGGCGCGGGGGCAGGGTGGAGGTGTCCATGCTGGACGCGCTCGCCGAGTGGATGGGACATCCGCTGCACCACACGATGCACGGCGGGGAGCAGCCCGTGCGGACGGGGCTCGCGCACGCGGTGATCGCGCCGTACGACGCCTACACGACGGCCGACGGGGACCGGGTGCTGCTGTCCGTGCAGAACGACCGCGAGTGGCGGCGGCTGGCCGGACAGGTGCTGGAGCGGCCCGAGCTGGCCGAGGACCCTTCGTACGCGACGAACGCCGCGCGCACCGCGAACCGCGAGAAGACCGACGCGGTGGTGGCCGGGGCACTGGGCATGCTGGGCGCGGACGAGGCGATCGGGCGGCTGGAGGCTGCGGGCATCGCCTGCGCGCGGCTGAACTCGGTGGCCCAGCTCGCCGGGCACCCGCAGCTGGCGGCCCGGGACCGCTGGCGGGAGGTGGATTCACCTGCCGGTCCGCTGCGGGCCCTGCTGCCGCCGATCGGGCTGCCGGGCGGCGCGGCACCGCACATGGGTGCGGTGCCCGCGCTGGGCGAACACACCGGGGCCCTGCTGCGCGCCCTGGGGATGACGGACGCGCAGATCTCGGACCTTCGCCGGGACGGTGTGGTGGGCGTGTTCGAGTAGGGCCGGGGAACCGGCGGCCGGGTCGGCCGACGGCTGCGGGCGGGGACGGACGGGCAGTTACGAGCGGCGGCTGCCGAAGAGCGTGCGACGCAGACGGCGCAGCGGGGCGAAGAGCGAAACGCGCGCGCTCCGGCTCCGCAGGCGGTGCGTGTGGTCGCGGGAGGTGAGCTCGCGCATCAGCAGGGTCGCCTCGGCGGTCTCCCGGTGCGGGACGGCAGGTCCGCCCAGCACGGCGAGGTGACGGTCGAGGCGCGAGCTGCTCGCGCTGCTGCCGCAGGTGATGGCAGGCACGCGTGGCGGCCTGCTGCGCATTGCTATCTGTTCCATGATCTCTCCCCACCCGTACGAGGGCACCCGGCCCGGGCAGGTTAACCCTATCGTCCCCGCAACGCCCCCGGGTATCCCAGTGGTGTGAATTACCCCTATCGCGACGGGGAGTTGACGATTACTCAGTGGAGTCGACCGTCACTCTCCGCATAGATGCGCCGAGTTCGGAACGCCCCGCCACCGGTCACGTCACGACAGGGGCCACATCGCCCGCCCTGCGCTAACTTGGAGTGATCGCCTGATGACGCATGGGAGGCTCGCGTGACCGGGAACGTGCGTGGATCGGGTGGCGCGGGTGGCGAATCGCACTCCGGTCGTGTCGTCTCCGGCCGCTACCGGCTGCTGGAACCCATCGGCCGGGGCGGGATGGGCGTGGTGTGGCGGGCCCGGGACGAGGTGCTGGCCCGCGAGGTCGCCGTCAAGGAGGTACGGGCGCCGGCCTGGATGGAGGCCGGCGAACTCGCCCGGATGTACCGGCGCCTGGAGCGGGAGGCCTGGGCCGCGGCCCGCGTCTCGCACCGCGGGGTCGTCACGGTCTACGACGTGGCCTCCGAGGACGGCCGGCCGTGGATCGTGATGGAGCTGGTGCGGGGCCTCTCGCTGGCCGAGCTGCTGGAGGCCGAGGGGCCGATGCCCCCGCAGCGCGCCGCACACATCGGGGAGCAGGTGCTGGCCGCGCTGCGCTCGGCGCACGACGCGGGGGTGCTGCACCGGGACGTCAAGCCCGGCAACGTGCTGATCGCCAATGACGGCCGGGTGGTGCTGGGCGACTTCGGGATCGCCAGCCTGGAGGGCTCCTCGGCGATCACGATGACGGGCGAGGTGGTCGGCTCCCCCGAGTTCCTGGCCCCGGAGCGGGCCCTCGGGCAGGAGCCCGGCCCCGAGTCGGACCTGTGGTCGCTCGGGGTCATGCTGTACACCGCCGTCGAAGGAGTCCCCCCGTTCCGGGGCGGAAGCCCGCTGGAGGTCCTGCAGGCGGTGGTGGACGGGGAGTTGCCGCCGCCGCACCGGGCGGGGCCGCTGGAACCCGTACTGGAGGGGCTGCTGCGCAAGGACCCGGCCGCCCGGCTGCCCGCGGCGGAGGCGGCCCGGATGCTGCGGCTGGTGGGTGCGGGCGGGACCGTACGGGCCGCGGGCGGGCCGGTGTCGGGGCCGGACTCGCCGACGGTCGTCGCGCACCACCACGACCACGGACACGGCCCCGGCCCCGGCCCCGGCCACTCTCAGCAGCACGGACAGCCGTTCGATGCACCCGGGCACGGATCCGAGGCGGAGCGGCGCGGCGGGGCCGGGGCGGTGCTGACCGTCGGGATCGTGGTGCTGCTCGGGGCGCTGGCCCTGCTGGGGTGGCTGCTGGTGAAGGACCGCCAGGGCTCGCCGGGCGGCCGGGGCGCGGGCCCGACCGGTTCGGCGACCGCCTCGCAGAGCGCCACGGCGAAACCCTCGGCGGCGCCGTCCGCTTCGGCTCCAACGTCCGCGCCGGCGTCGCCGTCGGGCGCGGCGGGCGGGCAGGTGCTCGCGTACGTGGACGTCGTGCGCTCCTCCTACACCGGCTCCTGCCCGCCGCCCGAGGGCCGGGCACCCGCCTTCACCGCCACGCTCGAGGTGGAGCGCACCCCGGTGACGCTGGAGTACCGGTGGGCCACGCGGAGCGGGAAGGGCTCCGGCCCCGGCTGGCAGTCCGTCACGTACGAGGAGGGCGGGCCGAGGAGCCGGCGGCTGGAGCACAGCGAGCTCACGTACGTACCGGACGCCGACTGGGACGATGCGGTACGGCTGGAGGTGCGGGGTCCGGCCGAGGTGGCCACGCAGTGGGTGGACATCTCCGTGACCTGCGAGAAGGAGGCTCCGACGAGCGGAGCCTCCTCCCCCGGTCAGGGCCCGTCGCCGGTGCCGTCACCGAGTCCGACGCCGAGCCCCGCCGCGGCGGATCCCGCGGCAGGGCCCGAGGCAGGTCCCGCGGCGGGTCCCGTGGTGGCCGGTCAGGCCGCGTTGGTGAAGACGGGCAGGTAGCCGCCGGACTGTCCGGCGGCGGTCGGGTGGTAGGACTCGCCGATGTTCAGCCAGTTGACGCTGTGCAGCCAGGCGTCCCCGGAGCAGATCTCGTGGCCGGTGAAGGCACCGGCGACCGAGGCGAAGGTGAAGCCGTGGTCGGCGGCGCGCTTGGCGATGGCCGCGTTGAGGTAGTCGGCCGCGCCGTTGATGGCGGAGCGTTCGCCCTCGGTCAGGCCGGTGACGCAGGTGCCGTTCAGCTTGTAGAAGCGGGGGTAGCCGAGGACGACGACGTGCGCGGAGGGCGCCCGTCCGGAGATGGCGTTGTACACCTGGTCGAGCTGGCCGGGGAGGGTGTTGTCCACGTAGGCCTTCGCCTGGTTGACGCGGGCGACGCAGGTGGCCTCGGACTGGAGCACACAGGTCGTCATGACGTCGGAGAATCCGGCGTCGTTGCCGCCGATGGTGATGCTGACCAGGTCGGTGCCGGAGTTGAGCGAGCCGAGCTGCCCGGACAGGACGTCACCCGTACGGGCGCCCGAGCACGCGGCGAAGGAGAAGGTCTGCGGGGCGTGGGCGGCGGCCCACAGGGCGGGGTAGGCCCGGGTGGTGCGCTTGCAGCTGCCGCTCGAGCTGTCGTAGTTGCCGGCCCCGACGCCGGAGGAGTACGAGTCGCCGAGGGCGACGTAGCCGAAGTCGGCCGCGGCGGACGCCTGGCCCGCGCCGAACAGGGCGGTCCCCGCGGCGAGTAACAGGGAGGACGTCAAGGCGGCGAAACGCGTCATTCTCATGCTCATGGGCGTGCGGCTCCCTTGTGGGGGTGTGGGGGTCGCTCCGGTGGGGTTACTCCGGAGTCACTGCTGAGTCCGTGGTACAAGGAGCCGAGACCTTCTGGAAGTGTCCATGCCAAGAATGTTCGGGGCGGATTTCCGGGCCGAATCTTCACCCGCCAGGCGTTTGAAGAGGGAACTTGGCCACCCGAACCGGCGAAACACGGGTGCAAGAGGGCACGGTGTGCCGGATCATGGGCGCCATGCCAGCCAACCCGTATGACGCGCTGCCGATCCGGCTCAATGTCGACGACAGCGATTCGCCGTCGGATGTCGTGGACGCGTTGTTCCTCGGCCGGTTCGCGTCCGGCGAACAGCCGTACTCGCGCAGCCTGTCGATCGAGCGGGTGAAGGCGGAGGCCACCCTCCTGCCGCCGGGGGCCACCGTCCTGCGCTCGGCGCGCGACAGCGACCGCAGCGCCACCCTCGCGGAGGGCGAGGGCTGGACCGTGCTCGTCTCGCGCTGGAGCCGGGGTGCGGACGTCACGGTGACGGCGGTCAGCGACGAACTCGCGCAGAGCGTGCTGGGCGATGCCACGGAGGGCGCGCAGGACGAGCCCGAACCGCAGCCCGAGAACGTCACGATGGGCTTCTGGTACGTGTCCCCGCGCCGGGGCCCGTACCGGACGACCCGCCAGATCGCCGCCGGCACCTGGGAGGAGGTCCGGTCCAACTACACGGCGCCGGTGGCCGGGGCGATGGACCGGCTGATGAAGGTGACCCCGGACGACATCGCGGGCCGGCTGCTGCTGCTCCACGGGCCGCCGGGAACGGGGAAGACCTCGGCCCTGCGCACCCTCGCCCGGTCCTGGCGGGACTGGTGCCAGGTGGACTGCGTCCTGGACCCGGAGCGGCTGTTCAACGACGTCGGGTACCTGATGGACATCGCGATCGGGGAGGACGAGGGCACGGCGAAGGGCCGTTGGCGGCTGCTGCTGCTCGAGGACTGCGACGAGCTGATCCGCGGCGAGGCCCGGCACACGGCGGGGCAGGCGCTGTCCCGGCTGCTGAACCTCACGGACGGGCTGCTGGGCCAGGGCCGCAACGTCCTGGTCGGCGTCACCACCAACGAGGACCTCGAACGCCTCCACCCGGCGGTGGTCCGCCCGGGCCGGTGCCTGGCGCGCATCGAGGTCGGCCGGCTGACGCACCGCGAGGCGGTGGACTGGCTGGGCACGGACGAGGGCGTGTCCCGAGAGGGAGCGAGCCTCGCGGAACTCTTCGCCCTGCGGCGGGGCACGGGCCCGGCGGTACTGCCGCCGCAGGCCCAGTCGGAGGCCGGGCTCTACCTCTAGCCTCCGGCGGGCGGGCGGTCGTCCGGCGGCGGCCCAGGGCCCCGGGGCTCCGCCCCGTACCCCGCGCCTCGAACGCCGGCGGGTCTGACATTGCCCCCGCAAGGTTGCGCTGCGCGCACTTGCAGCCGGACGGCGGCACGATCCAGCCCCTCCGGCGTTTGCGGAGCGGGGTACGGGGCAGAGCCCCGGCAACGGCGCCGCGCCCGAGGTTACTGGGCGGCGTACCTGGCCCGGAGGGCTTCGGCGGCGGCGGCGAGGGCCTCGGGCTCCGTGAGCCCGAGCCGGTGCGCCCGGTCCGCGTAGGCCTGAGCGGCGGACGCGGCCTCGCGGGCGGCGCCCTCGCCCGCCGCCGCGACGAACGTCCCGTTCCGGCCCCGCGTCTCGATCACCCCGTCCGCCTCCAGCGCCCGGTACGCCTTCGCGACGGTGTTGGCGGCCAGCCCCAGTTCCTCCGCCAGCCCCCGCACGGTCGGCAGTTTGAAGCCGGCCGGCAGCTTTCCCGTGCGGGCCCGGTCGGCGATCTGCGCGCGCAGCTGCTCGTACGGCGCGGCCGAACCGGTCCGCACGTCGATGGTGATCTTCAGGTTCGTCGAGGTCACGGGGGTGATTGTCCACCATCGCCGGTTAATTGGGGGGCGCCCGGCCCCACCCGCACGTAGCGTCGGCCGCATGACCGTTTCGATCCGCGACCTCCGACCGGGGGATCCCGCCGACGCGGAGGCCGTCGTACGGGTGCGCCACCGCGCGCTGCCCTTCCTGCTGCACACCGCCGAGGGCGTGGCCTTCGAGCTGGCCTCCGCCCACCCGGCCCAGCGGTGCCGCCTCCTGGTCGCGGAGACGGAGGGCGGGCACGTCATCGGCGCCGCCCGGGTCGGCATCGCCCACGACAGCCCCGAGCCCGGCCGGTCGAAGGCCGACGTCCACGTCGACCCCGCCCACCGCGGTCTCGGCGCCGGCGGCCTGCTGCTGCGCACCGCCGAGACGTACCTCGCGGCGCAGGGCGCGGTGGAGACGTACGCCTGGGTCCTGGACGAGCCCGCCCACCGGGCCTTCGCCGAGCGCCGCGGCCACCGCCCCGGCCGTTCCTCGCACTTCCTGCGGCTGGACCTGGCGGAGGCCGCGCTGCCGCCGCTCCCGGAGGTGCTCCCGGCCGGGGTCGAGATCCGGCCGGGTTCCGCCTTCGCCGCGGACCCGCGGCCGCTGTTCGCCGCCGACGCGGAGACCACCTCCGACGAACCGGGCGACGTGGGAACCGAGTTCGACGACGCGGCCGGGTACACGGAGGCGCTCACCGGCAACCGTCCGATGCTCGCCGTCAACAGGCGGCTCGGATACGAGATCTGCGCGACCGAGACGCGCTACGCGAAGGAACTGGAGACGACATGAGCGTGCAGGAGCTGACCGTGGCCCTGGTCAAGGCCGGACGGGTGAAGATCCGCTACCCGGCCGCGCAGGTGGCCGACGACGGCGACCGGATCTCCGTACGCGCCCCCTGGGCGGCCGAGGGCGTACGCGACTTCGGGTTCGTGCGCTTCGAGCCGGGGGACGTGTTCGTCGAGCACTTCTGGCGCACCCGGTGGTACGCGGTCAAGGAGGTGTGGACCGGCGACGGCGTCCTCAAGGGCTGGTACTGCGACGTCACCCGCCCGGCGGTGCTGCGCGAGGGGGTGATCACGGTGGAGGACCTGGACCTCGACCTGTGGGTCTCGGCGGACGGGACCTCCGTACTGCGCCTGGACGAGGACGAGTTCGCCGAGAGCGGCCTCGCCACGACCGACCCGGAGGCCGCCGCCCAGGCCGTCCGCGCCCTCGACGCCCTGGACGAACAGGCCCGCACCCCGGCCGGCCTGCCCGCGCTGCTCGCGTAGCCGGGCGCCGCCCGCTCAGAAGACGGGCAGTGCTCCGAGTGACGTGCCGTCCAGGAGGAACACGCGGTTCGCGTCGCCCGTGATCCAGTAGCGGTCGGGGTTCTTGATGACGGGGAACATCCACGGCGGCCGGTTCTCGGGCGACAGGTCGATGACGTTGATGCCGCCGTCGGTCCGGTTGACCGTGACCGACCAGAAGCCGTTCCCCTGCACGACGAGCGGGCTGGGCGCGTCGCATTCGAACAGGCCCTCGTAGGTCCAGTCGGTACCCCTGCCGCTGCGGAGGTCGAGGCGGCGGGGGAACGTCCGGGCCGTCGCGTACACGTGGTCGCCGTGGATGGTCGCCGGACCCCAGGAGACCGCGCCGCCGTCCGGCGCCTTGGTGTTCCCGGTCGACCAGAGCTCCTTGCCGTCGACGACGTCGACGGCGGTGAGGCTCTTGCCGGTCACGCACAGGGAGCGCCCCGAGAGGGCGGCCTTGGCCCGGCCGTCGTCGGACTGCTCGCGGCGCTCCCACACCGTGCGGCCGTCGGCCGTGTCCAGCGCGACGACCGCCCCGTCCGACGCCGTGACGACCAGCCGGCCTTCGCCCGCCAGGCCCCGCGACGCCGCCTCGGTGCCGAGTGCCGCGCCGACGCCGACCGTCCAGCGGATCTTCGCATCGGACCGGCGGACGCAGCGCACCCGCCCGTCGGTGGTGATCAGGTAGACGGACTCGTCGTCCGCGGCGAGGAGGGAGGCGGCCTCCGCGCGCGAGGTCCACTTGGGTTCGCCGGTCGAGGCGACGTAGGTCGTGAGGGTGCCGTTCCGGTCGGTGGCCGCCACCAGCCGGTCGGAGAGGGACAGGTAGCGGTTGGCGGCCACGGCCTCCGGCGCCGACCACCGGAGCGTGCCGTCGACGACGCTGCGCGCGGCGATGCCGCCCTCCGGCGCTCCGACGATGACGACGTCGCGTACGGGGAGGGGCGCGGGCGTCTTCTCCGAGACCGCCGAGGGGACGTTCCAGAGCGCCTTGGCGGTCTCGCCGAGGATGTAGTCGCCCTTCTTCGGGTCCAGGACGCGGGCCGCCGGGGTCCGTACGGCCGGGGGGATGTCGAAGGGGTCGCTGCCCCTGCGGATCCACCACGCGGCTCCGCCTCCGGCCACGAGCACGGCTCCGCCGGCCGCGAGGCCCGTCAGCAGGCGGCGGCGCGACACGGAGCGCGGTGCGACCCCGCCCGGCACCGTCGTCAGCCGGTGCAGGCCGGCCTCGCGGGTCGTGATGTCCTGCGCGATCGGCCCGTTCCTCCAGACCCGCCCGGCGCCCCGGGGCGGGGCGGAGGAGGTGGCGATCTGCTCCGGCAGGGGCCGCGACGCCGGGTCCTTGGCGAGGCAGGGGCCGATCAGCGGCCGCAGGCCGGGCGGTACGCGGTCGAGGCGCGGTTCGCCGTGGACGACCTCGTACTGCACGGCGGCGACGTGCGTCCCCTCGTACGCGTGCTGCCCGCTCGCCGCGTACACGAGGACGGCGCCCAGGGAGAACACGTCGGCCGGAGGGCCGACGCGCTGCCCGAGGACCTGCTCGGGCGCGCCGTAGCCGGGGGTGACGGGGACCTGGCCGGTGGCGGTGAGGGTCAGGCCGTGTTCGGGGCGGGCGATGCCGAAGTCGATGACGCGGGGGCCCGTCGCGGTGAGCACGATGTTGGCGGGCTTCAGGTCCCGGTGGACGAGGCCGGCGGCGTGGATGTCGCGGAGCGCGTGGGCGAGCGCCGCCGCGAGGGCGCGTACCGCCGGTTCGCCGAGCGGCCCGTGGGCCCGTACGGCGTCCGCGAGCGTCGGCCCGGTCAGGAACTCGGTGGCGATCCACGGGCGCCCGCCCTCCGTCCGGGCGTCCAGTACCCGGGCCACGGAGGGACCGGTGACCGCGCCGGCCATCCGGGCTTCGCGGACGAAGCGCTGCGTGAGGTTCTGGTCGTGCGCCAGATGGGGGTGCAGCACCTTCACGGCGGCGGGGTGCCCCTCGCCGTCCTGGCCGACGTAGACCTTGCCCATGCCTCCTTCGCCGAGCACCGCGAGGATGCGGTACGGACCGAGCCGGATCGGGTCGCCGGATTCCAGGGGCTTCATTGCGTGTGCGGCTTTCTGTGGGCTCAGTCGAGGGGGTACGCGGCGGCGTACTCGCCCTGGCCGCCGACGGCGATGAGCCGCCGGGCGGACGGATGGGCGAAGTACCGCGCCTTGGCGGCTTTGAAGGGGCTGGACACGGCGCCGGTCCGGACGTCCGCGGCCAGCAGCCCGGACGAAGCCCTGCTGTGCACGTACACGTGCCCGGTCCCCACGGCGGGCGGGGTGTCGAGGTCCTCGGCCGGGACCTCCCGGGGCTTCTCCATCCACCGCGGTGTGCCGCTCGTGGCGTCGAGGGCGACCAGGCCCCGGCCCTCCTCGACCGCGTACACCGCACCGTCCTTGACGGCCGGGGGGCCGAAGCGCGCTCCCTGTGCCTGTCCTGCGAAGCGCCAGGCCTGCTTGCCGTCTGCGAGCGCGAGTGCGGTGAGTTCACCCGCGGCCGGGTACACGTGCTTCTCGTCGACGGCGAGTTGGGCCCGGGTGAAGGCAGGCTGCTTGCCGGCGAGGGGCCGCTCCCACAGCGCCTTGCCCGTGCGGGCGTCGTGGACGGCGAGGCTCGGTTCTCCGTCGGCGGACTGCCGGACGAGGACCAGGTGGCCGCCGACGGCCCGGGCGGACAGGAAGTGCAGGCGGGTGGACTTGTCCGGGCGGGCTGGGAGCGGGACCTCCCACAGCCTGCGCCCGGAGCGGACGTCGACGGCCAGCAGGAACCAGGCCTGGTCCTTGCGGAAGGCACCCTGCGCATGCGTGCCCCGGCCGCCCGCCAGGTAGACGGCATCGGCCGTCGCGCAGAGCAGCTGGGTTCCGTAGAGGATCCCCCTCAGGTCCGCCAGCTCGCTGAACGGGGCCCCGGACTCCCCCGTGGCCGGATCGACCGTGGAGACCCTGAGCGGATCGGCTTCCTGGATCGTGTGGCCGACGGTGTGGATCTGCTTGCCGTCCGTGGCCGTCCGGTGCATGAAGTAGCCGCCGGGGCCGCCCCACTTGACCGCTCCGGTCGCGGGGTCCAGGCCCTGTGCGCCGTACTGGCCCACGACGACCAGTCCGTCCAGGACGAGCGCCGCGGGCGGGACGACGGGGTCGGCGGAGCTGGTCTGCACCTGCCAGAGCAGGTCCCACGCGGGTTCCTTCGCGGCGGCGGGCGGCTTCGGGGCTGCGGTGCCGTGGCGGCCCGACCATGCCCAGGCGCCGGCTCCGACCGCTGCCGCGCCGAGTACGGCACCGCCGCCGAGGGCGAGGAGCCTGCGGCGGGACAGGCCGGCCGGGCCTGCCGGGGTGGTGGGTGCCGTCGGGGCCCCGCTCGGGAGCGTTTCGGCGAGTCCGTGTTCCGGCGGGGCCGGGAGCCGGTGGGGCGGGGTGTGCCAGACGCCCCCGGCGCGGCGGGCGATCTCCATGAGGAGGGGCTCGGGGAGGTGTCCGGCGAAACCGTCCTGCCCCGCGTCCAGCCGGGCGGCGAGTTCCGCGGTGGTGGGGCGGTCGGCGGGGTTCTTGGCGAGGCAGCGGGCCAGGACCGGCAGCAGGGCCGGGGGGACTCCGGTGAGGTCGGGGTCGGCGTAGCGGACGCGGTAGAGGAGGTCCGCGTGCTGTCCGCTGCCGAAGGGCCCGTGGCCGGTGGCCGCGTAGGTGAGGACGCCGGCGAGGGCGAAGACGTCCCCGGCGGAGGTGTGTTCCCGGCCGGTCGCCTGCTCCGGGGACATGAAGGCGGGTGTGCCCGCCGCGGTACCGGTGCGGGTGAGCCGGTCGTCGCCGATGGCGCGGGCGATGCCGAAGTCGATGACCTTGGGCCCGTCCGCCGTGAGCATGATGTTGGAGGGCTTGAGGTCGCGGTGGACGACGTCCGAGGCGTGGAGCTGGGCCAGGGCCGCGCAGAGCAGGGCCCCCAGCGCGCGTACCGCGGGCTCGGGGAGCGGTCCCACGGCGGAGACGGCGTCGTCGAGGGGCGGGCCGAGCACGTACTCGGTGGCCAGCCAGGGGGTTTCGGCGACCGGGTCGGCGTCGAAGACACGGGCGCCGTGCACGGGGCCGATGACGCGGGCCGCGTCCACCTCCAGGCGGAAGCGGGTGCGGACGGCGGGGTCGGTGGCGATGTGGGCGTGCACCGTCTTCAGCGCGGCCGTACGGCCCGTGGCCGAGCGGGCGAGGTAGACGGTGCCCATGCCGCCGCTGCCCAGGCGGGCGATGAGGCGGTAGGTGCCGAGCCGGTGTGGGTCGTCGTGGGTGAGCGGGGAGAGCATCAGCCGTCAGTCCAGGGAAACGGGAACGGGGAGTTCGGTCTCGAGGACCTGCGCCGACTGGCGCGCGAGCGCGGCGAGCACGGGTGCCGGGAGGGGGACCGGCGCGGCCGCGTCGAGCACGGTGGCCCGATGTGCCGCCGCCGCGCCCCCGGCCGACTCCAGCCGGCCGAGGACCTCGTGGGCCTGCGGTCGCCTCTCGGGATCCCGGGAGAGGCACGCGGTGACCGGTGCACGCAGAGCATCGGGGAGTTCGCCGCTCTCGGGGACGGTGTGCCCGGTTGCCGCGTACGCGAGCACCGCCCCCAGGCCGTACACGTCGCCGAGCGGGCGCGGCCGTCCGCCGGCCGCCTGTTCCGGGGCGAGACTGCCCGGGTCGAGGCCCGGCAGGCCGCTGCGCCGCTCGCCGTCCGGGGCCGCGGCCCGCACCGCGCCGAAGCAGCTCAGGCGGGGGCCTTCGAGGGTGAGCAGTACGGCTTCCGGGGACAGCCCCGCGTGCGTCACGCCGAGGGCGTGGGCGCCGGCCAGCGTCCGGGCGAGGGCGGCGCCCAGAGTCCGTACGAACCGCTCGGGCAGCGGCCCCCCGTGGGCCCGCAGGGCGGCGGGTAGCGGAAGGACGGGGACGTACGGCGCCGTGCACCAGGGGAGCTCCGCCGTGCCGCCCGCCTCCCCGACCGGCAGGAACCCGGGCACCGAGAGCCGCCGGGCGCCCTCCGCCTCGACGGCCCACCGGGTCGGATCGGCGTCGGCGCGCGGAAGGAAGGCGAGGAACGTACGGTCGCCGTCCGCGCTGCGGGCGATGAACCGGCGTGCGGGGACGGCCTGTTCGCGATCCTCGTCGACACGGCCCAGATTGACGTGGGGCCCGGTCCGCAGGGGGTCGTCATGGCGCAGCCGCTCCATTCCCGTTCTCCCCTCCCCCGGCCCGTGATGATCCAGGAGCAGCCTACTCAAGGGCCGCGCGGGCTCCGCAAACGCGTTTCCTTGGCCCCCGCTTACCCCTTCCTTAAGCGGAGCCTAAGGATCCTCGCCGGGCGCCCGGATCCGGCGAAAGGCGTGGTCCGGGGGGCTAGCTTGGCTGGGCCAGGACAGGAAGGGCCCGATGCGGCGCCGCCGGGGGGCGGCGCCGCTGAGCCCGATTCCGCCGGCGCATCCCTGCCTTGTGCCCTAAGGAGCCCAGCCATGCCCGCACGCAGCCGTACCGTGACCCGCATCGCCAGCGTCGCCCTCGTCCCGCTCGCGGTGGCGGCGTACTCGGCCGTTCCCGCGGCCGCGCACGGCTCGATGACGGACCCGGTCAGCCGGGTGGCGGCGTGCTACGCGGAAGGGCCCGAGGCCCCGAAGTCGGCGGCGTGCAAGGCGGCCGTCGCGGCGAGCGGGGCCCAGGCGTTCTACGACTGGAACGCGGTGAACATCGCCAACGCGGCCGGGAACCACCGGGCGTTGATCCCCAACGGCCAGCTGTGCTCCGCCGGCAACGACAAGTACCAGGGCCTGGACCTGGCGCGCGCCGACTGGCCGGCCAGCCCGATGACGGCGGGCGCGCACACCTTCCGCTACAAGGGGACCGCCCCGCACAAGGGTTCCTTCGAGCTGTACGTGACGAAGGACGGGTACGACCCCTCGCAGCCGCTGAAGTGGTCCGACCTGGAGCCGGCCCCGTTCGCGAAGGTCACCGACCCGGGCATGCAGAACGGTGACTACGTGTTCACCGGTACCGTCCCGAAGAAGTCCGGCCGCCACCTCATCTACAGCATCTGGCAGCGCTCGGACAGCCCGGAGGCCTTCTACACCTGCTCGGACGTCGTCTTCGGGAAGGACAGCGGTGGCACCGGCGCGGGTGGCGGCACGGCCACGGCCACGGCCACGCCCACCTCCAAGGCCACCGCCCAGACCGGTGCGAGCGCCGGTGCGGCCCCGTCGGCGCCGACGGACCGGCAGATCGCCGAAGGGGCGGACAAGTCCACGGTGGAGCACAACGGGCACGGCGACAACGACCCGAAGACGAACGGGAACGCGAGCGCGCTTCCCACCACCGCCGCGCCGGCCGCGACGCCCTCCGCCGCCCACAACCTCGCGGAGACCGGCGGCAACGGCGCGACCCCGGCGATCGCCGCCGCCGGGGCCGGTGTCCTCGCGGTGGGTGCGGCCGTGCTGTTCGGGCTGGCCCGCCGCCGCACTTCCTCGGCGACGGGCCGCCACGGGCGCTAGCCGGCCGCCGGCCGACGGTCCGCCGCCGGTCTGTCGCCGGCCGGCCGCCGTCTTCCGTCAGTCGAAGACCGAGGCGCAGGTGGTCCGTTCGGCGTGCGCCGGGTCGAGGGCGTTGAGCGCCTCGTGCCAGGCGATCCGGTCGGTGAGTCCGATGGCGACGTGCTCCGAGAGGTCCAGGAAGCACAGGTCCTGGAGCACGACGTTGCGGACGTTCGAGCCGGTCAGGAACTGCGTCTGGTACGGGGTGACCACCTCGTCGTACTTGGTCGCGATCACCGTGTACTTCACGCCGGGGACGGTGGCCCCGCCCGCGTTCAGCTTCTGCTGGAAGGCGGATCCGGCGATCTGGTCCGCGAGGCCCGGGGTCGCCGTGGTGATCAGGTCCTCGGCGCCGGGGAAGTACGGGAGCAGCTTGGTGAAGCCGAGCAGGTCGGTGCCGTGGTTGTCGGGGGCGAGCCCCACCAGGGCGTTGACCTTCTCGGCTCCGCCGAGGAACTTCAGGTAGTAGCGCGGCATCATGCCGCCCTGCGAGTGCCCGATGATGTCGGTCTTCGCGGAGCCGGTGGCGGCGAGCACCTTGTCGACGAAGACGGCGAGCTGCCCGGCGGACTTGTCGATGGGTCCGAGGCCGTTGAAGAGGGGCACGCCGGGCAGTTGTCCGTAGTCGAGCGAGTAGACGCAGTAGCCGCGGTTCACCAGGTACGGGGCGAGGCCGAGCCAGTTGTCCCAGGAGTTGCCGAAGGTGCCGTGCACGAGCACGACGGGGCGCGGGTGCGCGGCGGACGGCTTGCAGGACCAGTTGTTCCAACCGCTGGTGGGGGCCGTCGAGGCCTGCGCGGCGCCGGCGGGGGCGACGAGCGCGGCGGCGGTGAGGGTGAGGACGGCCAGTTGGCGGAGCAGTCGTCTCCAGGGCAGCATCGTGTGATCTCCTTGCGTTCGACTCAAGGGGATGGGGCGTGGGGGTTCGTCCCGTGATCCGGATCACAAAGGGGCGCTGCTGCCGCTAAATTACGGGCGAGTAGCAAGACTTGGAAGTTACGCGTCGGTAAAAATTCGCGTGTCGAGCGTCCCTCTGTGGCAGCGCCGTCACGCCGCGAGCGTGCCCCGCGCGATGACGTGCGGCCCGAAGCGTGCGCGCACCCGGTCCGTGACGGCCTCCAGCCGGCGGGCCTTCTCGTCGTCGGGGTCGAGGCTGAGCTGCCGCGCGGCCCCTTCGGCCGGGCCCAGGTCCTCGGCCCGCAGGGACAGGGCGCGGACCCTGGCCCGCTGGAGGCCGAGGCCGTCGTAGAGGGCGTAGGCCGCGGCGGTCAGGGCGGGGGTGTGCGCGGTGGGTTCGCCGAGGGTGCGGGTGCGCGTGAGGGTGGTGCGGTCGGCGCAGCGGACGGTGAGCGAGAGGGTCCGGCAGACCTGGCCCCGGCCCTGTTCCTGTGTACGAAGCCGGGCGCCGACCTCCTCGGTCAGCGAGAGCAGCGCCCGCCGGTGCCGTGCCGGATCCAGCTCGTCCAGGTCGAAGGCCCGCTCGGCGGCGACGGTCCGGGCGGCGGATCCCGGCCGGACGGGGGTCCGGTCGATGCCCAGGGCGCGCTCGTGCACCTCACGGCCGAGCCGGGCCCCGAGGATCCGCCGCAGTGCCGCGGGCGGTGCGGCGGCGACCCGGCCGACGGAGTCGAGACCGTAGGAGCACAGGGTGCGGGCGGCCTTGGGGCCGACCCCGTCGAGGGCGCCGACGGGTTTCCCGGCGAGGAACTCCCGTACCGCGGCGGGCTCGTCGGGGATCAGCAGGGTCCCGCCGGGCCGGGCCTCGCGGGCCGCCGCCCGGGCCAGCATGGGGTTGCCGGCCACGCCGACGGCGGTGTCCACCCCGTACAGGGCGAGGGCCCGCACCCGGATCACGGAGGCCAGCCAGCCGGCGTCACAGCCGAAGTACCGCAGCGCGCCCCGGACATCGGCGAGCACGGCGTCGGGCGGCAGCGCCTGCACGGCCGGGGTCAGCCCGCCGAGCAGCGCGAGCACCCCGGCGTACGCCTCGGCCCCGAGCGGTCCCCCGCCGACGGGGCGGAGCCGCAGGCACATGACGGCCCGCCCGGTCGTCATCCCGCGCTCCCCGGGCTGGAGTGCCAGAGCTTGCGGCCGGTCGCGGGGCCCTCGCCCGGCGGCTGGAGGTCGGCCCAGGGGTTCATCTCGTACCCCGTGGACATGCGGATCCGGCGGCCGGGCCCCTGCCCGCCGGCCGCACCGCCGCCATCGCCGTCACCGTCGGCCGCACCGGAGGCACCCGCACCGGCAGCACCCTCGCCGGAGGCACCCGCACCCGCACCCTCGCCGGAAGCAGCCAGGCGGGCCGCCACCGCGTCCAGGCCGCCCGCGGCCCGCAGTTCCACCAGTTCCGCCAGGTTCCACGCCGCCGCCCCGACCACGCTCAGGCTCTGCGGGCCGCGCCGCTGCACGACACCCCGCACCAGCAGCAGGAAGGAGTGGAAGACGGTGTGCGCGCAGCGCTCGTGGCTGTCGTCGAAGAAGGCCAGGTCGACCAGGCCCGTCCCGTCGTCCAGGGTCGTGAAGATGACCCGCTTCCCGGACCGGATCGGCGGGGTCTGGGTGGCCGCCTTGGCCCCCGCGACCAGTACGGTCTGCCCGTGCCGGGTGTCCCGCAGCCGCCGCGCCGGGATGGCCCCCAGCTCGGCCAGGAAGGCGTGGTGGTCCGCCATCAGGTGCCGCGAGGTGTCCATGCCGAGGACGCCCAGCTCGGCGCTGAGCCGCTCCGCGTCGGAGAGGTCCGGCAGCCCGACGGAGGCCGTGGACCGGCCTCCCTCCAGCGGGAGTTGGCCACCTCCCCGGCTCCCACCCCGCACCCCGGCGGCCCGCTGCGCCCCGTGCAGTTCCGTCAAGTGCAGCAGCAGGTCACGGCGGTTGGCCCCGAAGGCGTCCAACGCGCCGACCTGCGCCAGCCGTTCCGCAACCGGCCGCCCCGGGTGGGCCCGGTCCCAGAAGTCGCGCAGGGAGGCGTACGGCTGCCCGGCCTCGATCCGCTCCGCCTCGGCTCCGCTGACGCCGTGGACGTCGGACAGGCCGAGGCGCAGCCCCCACACCGCCCGGGCAGGAGAAGCAGACGCATCGGACACCAGTTCGATGCGGTGGGCGACCGCGGACCGGTTCACGTCCAGCGGCAGCACCGGCACGCCCCGCCGTCGGGCGTCGGCCAGCAGCAGCCGCTTCGGGTACATCCCCGGATCGTGCGTGAGCAGCCCGGCGTAGAAGGCCGCCGGGTGGTGCGCCTTGAGCCACGCCGACTGGTACGTGGGCACGGCGAAGGCCACCGCGTGCGCCTTGCAGAAGCCGTACGAGCCGAAGGCCTCCACGATCTCCCAGGTCCGGTCGACCACCTCCGCCGGATAGCCGCGCCCGTGCGCCGTCGCCGCGAACCAGGCCTTGATCCGCCCCTGCGAATCGGGGTCGGACAGTCCGCGCCGCACGCGGTCCGCCTCGTCCCGTCCGCAGCCGGTCATGACGTTCACGATCTCGATGATCTGCTCGTGGAAGACCACCACCCCGTACGTTTCGCGCAGCGCGTCCGCGAGGTCCTCGTGCGGGAAGCGCACCGGTGCCCGCCCGTGCCGGGCCTCGATGAACGGCCGCACCATGTCGGCGGCCACCGGCCCCGGCCGGAACAGCGAGATGTCGACGACCAGGTCGTGGAAGGTCGACGGCTGGAGCCTCCCGACCAGGTCCCGCTGGCCCGGGGATTCGATCTGGAAGCAGCCCAGCGTCTCGGCCGAGCGGATCAGCTCGTACGTGGCCCCGTCGCCCGGCGGGACCTGCGCCGGGTCGTCCAGGTCGAGCTCCTTCCCCGTACCGCGCCGG
Source organism: Streptomyces sp. NPDC085524 (assembly GCF_044541755.1). NCBI lineage: Bacteria > Bacillati > Actinomycetota > Actinomycetes > Kitasatosporales > Streptomycetaceae > Streptomyces > Streptomyces sp. NPDC085524. Next base: position 53,097 of record NZ_JBITTH010000023.1, on the reverse strand, counting down.
ATCTCGGCGACGGCATGGGCCATCGCGGACTGCATCCGGACGCCCAGCACGTCGAGTTTGAGCAGCCCGAGCGCCTCCACGTCGTCCTTGTCGAACTGGGACATCGGGAAGCCCTCGCCGCTGGTGGGCACCACGGGCGTGCGGGCGAGCAAGGAGGCGTCGGAGAGCAGCACCCCGCACGGGTGCATGGCGATTCCGCGCGGCAGCGCGTCCAGCGCTTCGACGAGCTCCCACAGCCGCCCGTGCGACTCCCCCCGTACGTCGCGGAGTTCGGGAAGTTCCTGTAGTGCGGCGCGGGCGTCGCGGGCCCGGATGTGCGGGAAGGCCTTGGCGAGCCGGTCGACGGCGGCCGGGTCCATGGACAGGGCGGCGCCGACGTCGCGGATGGCGTGCCGGACCCGGTAGGTCTCGGGCATGGAGACGGTGGCGACGCGCTCGGCGCCGAACCGGTCGATGATCCGCCGGTAGACCTCCAGCCGGCGGGCGGACTCCACGTCGATGTCGATGTCGGGCAGGACCCGGCGGCGCTTGGACAGGAACCGCTCCATCAGCAGGCCGTTCTCGACGGGGTCCGCGTGCGCGATGCCGAGGAGGTGGTTGACGAGGGAGCCCGCACCGGAGCCGCGGGCGGCCACCCGGATGCCCATCTGCCGTACGTCGTCCACGACCTGGGCGACCGTCAGGAAGTACGATGCGTAGCCGTGGTGGGCGATGATGTCGAGCTCGTGGTGCATCCGCTCCCAGTACGCGGGGTCGTCCGCATAACCGCGCAGCACCATGCCGGCCGAAGCGCGGGAGGCGAGGACCCGCTGGGCGGTGCGGTGGGCCGCGCCGACGAGCCGGGCCTCGGGGAAGTACACGGAGCCCATGCCGAGGTCGTCCTCGGGGTCCACGGAGCAGGCCTCGGAGGTGTGCCGGGTCTCCGCGAGCAGCCGGCGGGCGTCGGCGGGGCGCAGGCCGGCGGCCTGGGCGATGCGGTCGGCGGCCTCGGCCATGGCGGCGGGCGCCTTGAGCCAGCGCTCGCCGGTGTCGAGCGGGTAACGGGGGCTGCGCGGATCGATGGGGACGAGCCGGCGGGCGGCGTCGAGGACGTCGGCGACCGGGCCCTGGCCGGGGTCGGCGTACCGGACGGCGTTGGTCAGCACGGCCGGGACGCCCTGCTCGGCGGCGAAGCCGACGGTACGGGCGGCCAGCCGCAGCGAGCCGGAGCCGGTACCGGTGCGGCCGTGGTGGACGGCCTCCAGGCGGACCGCGTCCCCGAACACCTCCCGCCAGGGCGCGAGCAGCCGCGCGGCCCGGTCGGGCCGCCCCTCGGCGAGGGCCCGCCCCACGTCGGAGCCGGGCCCGAGCAGCACGAAGACGCCTTCCCCGCGCAACGCCTCCCAGGGCACCACGGGCTGCCCTCCTGCATCCCGCGCGGGCCCGGCGCCGGCGGAGCCCGCGTGCGCGGCGGTGATCATCCGGCACAGCTCGGACCATCCGGCGGCCCCGTCCCGGGCCAGGAAGACGGCCCGGGCGGCGGACTCGTCGACGAAGGCCCCGCCCTTGACGGGGATCCGCCGCCGGTAGGAGGTCTCACCGGGGCCGGCCGAGCCCCCCGACCCGGCCGACTCCGTACTGCCGCCCGCAGGCGACACGCCCAGGTCCGCGCCGAACAGCGGCCGGATGCCCTCGTTCGCGCACGCCTTCGCGAACCGCACCGCACCTGCGAGGGTGTCGCGGTCGGTCAGGGCGAGGGCGTCCATGCCCCGCTCGGCGGCACGCTCCGCCAGCCGTTCCGGGTGCGAGCCTCCGTAGCGCATGGAGAACCCCGAAACGGTGTGCAGATGCGTAAAACCAGGCACCCGCGGCCTCCTGCTTCGCTCGTAGTACACCTCCCCCGGCTCCACCATAGAGCAATTCGAATACCCGTGCGAAACACTTGTTCGACCCTCCACATGGAGATCATCCGTTCGGCCCACCCCTGCTGCGCCCCGTACCCGCCCCGCCGAGCGTGGGGGCATGACCCAGCGCACCGAGAGCACCGACGCAGGCCCGTCCGGCGGCTTCCTCGCCGAGATCAAGGACGCCGTGACCGTCCGGGCGGCCCTGCTGGTCCTGGGGGTACTGGCCCTCCAGCTCGCCTTCATCACCTCGTACATCGGGGCCTTCCACCAGCCGAAGCCCAGCGAGATCCCGATCGCGGTGGCCGCCCCCGTCGAGCAGCTCACCGAGCGGACCGTGAAGCAGCTCGACGGCCTGCCCGGCAAACCGCTCGACGCCACCGCGGTCCAGAACAGGGCCACTGCGGTCGAGCAGATCGAGAACCGGGACGTGGACGGTGCGCTGATCGTCAACCCGGCCGGCACCACCGACGAGCTGCTGGTCGCCTCCGGCGCCGGCGCCTCGCTCTCCCAGGCGCTGGCAGAGGTCGTGGGCATCGTCGAGAAGGCCCAGGGGCGCACCCTCAAGATCACCGACGTGGCCCCGGCGGACAAGGGCGACGCCCGCGGCCTGAGCTCCTTCTACCTGGTCATCGGCTGGTGCGTGGGCGGCTACCTGTGCGCCGCGATCCTCGCGATCAGCGCCGGCGCCCGGCCCGCGAACTCCGCCCGCGCCATCATCCGGCTCGGCGCGCTGCTCCTGTACTCGATCGCCGCGGGCCTGCTCGGCACGCTCATCGCGGGCCCGGTCCTGGACGCGCTGCCCGGCAGCATCATGGGCCTGTGGGGACTGGGCACCCTGGTCGTCTTCGCGGTCGGCGCGATCACCCTGGCCTTCCAGGGACTGGCGGGCGTGGTCGGCATCGGCCTCGCGATCCTGCTGGTCGTGGTGCTCGGCAACCCGAGCGCGGGCGGCGCCTACCCGTACCCGCTGCTGCCGCCGTTCTGGAGCGCCATCGGCCCGGCCCTGCCGCCGGGCGCCGGTACGTACGCCGCGCGCTCCATCTCGTACTTCAAGGGCAACGGCGCGGGCGGCCCGATGCTGGTGCTGGCCGGCTGGGCGGTGCTCGGCTCGGCGGTCACCCTGGCCTGCGCGGCCTTCCGCCGGGGCCGGCCGGGGGCCGCGGTGGGCAGCGGGCTCCCCGGCGACTCCCTCTCCGTCCCCCGCTTCGCCGGCGAGGGGACGGAGGGGTGAGACGGTCTAGCGCAGCGGCCTCAGCAGCTGACCGGCCCCGCGCAGGGCGTGGTGGCCGACCGCCTGGCCGAGGGCGACTCCCGCCTCGTCGGCGGAGCGGCTGTGAATCCCCGAGAAGACGCGCGCGTCGACGTTCTCGCGCGTCAGCTGCTCCCAGCTCGTGTACGTCCGCCGGACCCCGGGCGCGGTCGGGCTGGTCAGGGTGTACGGGGCCGTACGGGGCCCGGCCAGCGCGTCCAGCACCGCCTCGGCGGCGCCGGCGTACGTGCCGTGGCCGCTCGGGTAGTCCGGGTGGGCCGGAGTGTTGTGGAGGGGGCTCCAGGCCGGGTCGGTGCCGATGGAGCCGGTGCGGATCGCCGTGACCGGGCGCCAGCGGGTGTACGCGTACTTGCTGTCGGAGGTGGCGATCTGCGTGTCGACCAGGGCGGTGTGGAACAGGGCCACCAGCCCGGCCTGATCGGCGACCGATCCGTGCGAGCGGGTCAGCGCCACCCGCAGGGGCTCGGTGTAGAGGGTCAGCGAGGAGCCGTACCAGAAGGTGGCGGTCTCCGTCTGCTGCGGGGTGCGCACCGGGCTGTCGGACTTCCCGTACGCGCGCACCTCCTCCAGGTCCGTCCGGTACCGCTGCGAGTCGAGCGCGGGCGGCGGGCCCACCCGGTACTGCGCCGGGGAATCGAGCAGGAAGGGCTTGGCGACGCGGTTGCCGTACTGCGCGGCGGGGGCGTAGCCGGCGGGCGTCGGCTGCCAGACCCCGGGGGCGGCGGTCGGCACGGCGAACGGCGCGTTCACCGACGCGGGGTCGAGTCCGTCGCCCTCGCGGTCGGCCAGCGCGAGCTTCGCCTGCCGGGCCCCGGCGGCGACGCCCCGCTCCTCGGCGGGGCCGTCGGGGATCCGCGCGAGGCTGCCGACGAGCGCGGCGTCGAGCTCGGCCTTCCGGCTCGGAGCGAGGGCGACGAGGGCGTCGTGGACGGCGGAGGCGACGGCCGCGTCCTGGAACGCGCCGCGGCCGCGCCCGCCGGGGGCCTCCCGCGTGGCACGGGCGGCGGCGAGCCAGCTGATCGCCCAGGTACGGCTGTTGGTGACCTGGGTGGGCGCGCCTGCGACGGCGATGGTCTGCGCGGTGGTGTCGTACCACTCGCGCACGACCGCCCCGCCGTCCGCGGCCGTGAGCCGGGGCGGCGGCCTGGGCGGAGGGCAGGGCGACCGTGGCGGAGAGCACCAAGGCGGACCCGAAGGTGAGCAGGGCAGAGCGGGACGGCTTCACGAACACTCCTGGCTGAGGAAGGGCGGGGCGGCGGGACCGGGGGGAAGGGATCACCGACACAGCGCGCCGGCGACCCGCATGAGGTCGATCGCGCGCCGCTTCGTCAGACCGGGAACGCGGGGCATGCGCCGAAGCTAGCCAGCCGCCCGGCCGCGCTGCAACGGCCGTTGCCCGCCGAGGCCGTTCGGACACGGACCTGTCGTCCGCCGTCCACGATGGCGTTACACGTGGCCGTACGCGGCCGCGGCCCGGCGGTGGGCGGCCCGGCGGTGGGCGGCCCGGCGATGGGCGGCCCGGCGATGGGCGGCCCGGCGGTGGGCGGTGGGCGCGCCTCGAAGACCTGGGGCTCCGCCCCAGACCCCGCGCCTCGAACGCCGGCGAGGCTGGTTTCGCCCCCGCCGGGTGGCTGCGCCGCTCGGGCGGGGCTGGGGGTTCCGCCGGTGCCGGGCGCGCGCCGGGGCACACCTCCTCGGGCGTCGAACGTTTCCAGGGAGCCCGCATGTCCGGGGCGGTTGTGTCCGACGCCCTGCGGGGGCGCCCCGGCACACACCCGACCCCGTCGGAACCGGGCAGCCCCGGACGAAGCCCCGCCGGGACCGCCGGGGAAGCCCCTCAGCCCGCCGAGCTCCCGGCCAGGGCCCGGTGAACCACCTCCCCCGCGACCACGACCGTCTCCGCCACCGTGCCCGGGATCCGCTCCGCCGGGACGGTGAGGATGTCCCGGGACAGGACCACGAAGTCCGCCGCCTTGCCCACCGTCAGGGAACCCCGCTCCTCCTCCAGGAAGTTCGCGTAGGCCGAGCCCATCGTGTAGCCGTGCACGGCCGTCTCCACGTCCACCGTCTCCCCCGGCTGCCACGCCTCGCCGCCCCCGCCGAGGGACCGCCGCGTCACCGCCGTGTAGATGCCGACCATCGGGTCCATCTCGGCGACGTTCCAGTCACTGGAGAACGCCAGCACCGCCCCCGCCTCGTGCAGGCTCCGCATCGGCCACGCCTTGTGCCACCGCTCCTCGCCCACGTTCTCGGCCCAGTCCTGCCCCGGCCCCGCTATCTCCGGTGCGCAGTGCCTCGGCTGCATGCAGGCCACCACGTCCAGCGCGGCGAAGCGCGGTACGTCGTCGGGGTCGAGGCACTCCACGTGCACCACCTGGTGGCGGGCGTCGCGCGGGCCGTTGACCGTGCGCGCGTGTTCCACCGCGTCCAGGACGGTCCGGATGCCCCGGTCGCCCGTCGCGTGCACGAAGCACTGGAAGCCCCGCGCGTCCAGCTTCGCCAGCAGCTCCGCGAACTCCTCGGCCGGGTAGAAGGTCTCGCCCCGGTGCGCGCCGCAGCCCGCGTACGGTTCCAGCAGCGCGGCCGTGCGCGGCTCCACCACGTCGTCGATGTACAGCTTGAGCGGGCCGACCCGCAGCCGGTCGCCGGAGAAGCGGCGGGCCGCGTCCTCGAAGTCGGCCAGGTCCGCGTCGCCCGTACCCCTCGGATGGAACAGCGCGGCCACGATCCGCGAGCGCAGCCGGCCCTCCGCCCGGGCCCGCTCGTACAGTTCCAGGTCGTCGAGGGAGTTCTGCGGCTCGACCACCGTGGTGATGCCGAAGCCGATGGCGTCGTCGAGGCTCTTGGCGAGCCGCCCGTACTGCCGGTCCGGCGAGGCCCACGGCACGCCCAGGTCGCGCAGCGCGCGGTGGCCGTCGCGCGAGAGGCCCTTGACGGCGAAGTCCTTGACGAATCCGGTGGGTTCGCCGGTCTCCGGGGACACCGCCGCGGTCCCGAAGGGCAGGTCCGTACGGTCGCGGGTGACGCCGAGGCGCCGCAGCGCCGCCGTGTTCAGCCAGGCCGTGTGGACGTCGTACGAGAGCACGAGCGCGGGGGTGTCCCCGGTGACCGGGTCCAGGTCGGCGGCGGTCGGCATCCGGCCGTCGGGGATCGCGGAGTAGTCGAAGGCCTCGGCCTCGATCCAGGCGGCGTCCGGGTTGGCCTCCCTCCAGGCCAGGATCCGCTCGTGGATGCCCTCCAGCGTGCGCGCTCCGGCGAGCTGCACGCACGCGTCGTCGGAGCCGAGCCGGACGTGGTTGTGCGCGTCGACGAAGCCGGGGAGGACCAGCTTCCCGGCCGCGTCGATCCGCTCGGTGTCCGGGCCGGCCCAGGCGCCGGCCTCGGCGTCGGGGCCGACCCAGACGATCACCCCGTCGCGGACGGCGAGGGCTTCGGCCTCGGGGAGGTCGGGGTCCACGGTGTGGATCCGGGCTCCGGTGAGCAGCAGGTCGGCGGGGAGGGGGTGGGACATCGGGGTGTGCTCCATTGCGGTGCGGGTGCGGGTGCGGGTGCGGAGGGGATGCGGAGGGGAGGCAGGTGCGGACGGGATGACGGGCGGCGGCCCGGCGTCAGGTTGCGGGAACGGCCTCGGGAACGCGCGGCGCCGGCACCCCGCGGCGCGCCAGGGCCCAGTACACGAGCGCGGAGACGACCGAGCCGAGCAGGGTGAGGTCGGCGCCGCCGAGCGGGGCGACGAGCGGCCCGGTCCACAGCGCGGAGTCGCAGGTCAGGGCGGCGAAGGCCATGCCGGCGAGGAGGGCGGCCATCCCGGCCGGGTGGTAGCCGGCGCGGTACCAGTAGGCGCCCGTGCTCCCGGCGTGCAGCGCGTCGGCGTCGTAGTGGCAGCGGCGCAGCAGCATGTCGGCGAGGAAGACCCCGCCCAACGCGGTGACGGCCACTACTGACGTGACCGTCTCCCGGCTCCGCCAACTGCCAAGAACTCGAAGGTTCAGGCTGGAGGATTGGAGTTCTCTTCTGCCCCAAGGGCCGAAGACTCCCTCCTGGGTCACCCCGGCGGGTTTGACGGCGCTTGCGTCCGTCCGTACGACGATCCTCCCGACCGCCGGGCAGGTCGATGACCGGCCGAATCCAGCAACTTGGCTATCGCTACTGGTGCCCACATGATAGCAGGGAGTTACTGCCCTGCGGACGCAAGACACCTCCACCCGGCGCCCCATACCAGGCGAGGGAGCGGAGCGAGGTGGTGCGGGGCAGGTAGCGGGTGTAGTCGGCGGGCATCGGCAGGTACGAGAACGGTCCGGCGAGCATGACCACGAAGGCCAGGCTCCAGCCGGAGAGCCCGGGCGCCGCGGACGGGGCGGAGGTGTCGGCGCCGGGCAGGACGAGGACGAGGAGCGCGCCGAACCCGGCGGCCAGCACGTACGCCGCCCAGCGCTCGGCGAACTGCACGGTGGCGTGGCCCCACATCGCGACGGTGAAGGTCAGCGCGAGGGTGATCAGGAGGGCGAGCGCGCGGGCCGGCTTCCCTTCCGCCAGGCCGGTCTGGGCGAGGATCAGTTCCAGCGCCAGGGTGCCCACGACGGTGTTGACGATGGTGTAGCCGATGCTCACCACCCAGTTGAGCACTCCGGCGGGGAAGTTGCCCCGGACGCCGAAGGCGGCGCGGGAGATGACCAGGGTGGCGGTGCCGGTGCGGATGCCGCTGAGCCCGGCGGCGCTGACGGCGAAGAACGAGAGCCCGCTGACCACGACCACGGCGGTGGCCTGCCAGAAGGAGAGCCCGAAGGCCACGGCCAGGGCGCCGTTGATCACGTAGGTGAAGGTCAGGTTGGAGCCGAACCAGAGCCAGAAGAGGTCCATGGCACTGCCGTGCCGCTCTTCGTCCGGGATCGGGTCGATGCCGTGCGTTTCGACCTTGAAGACCTCGTCGCTCATCCGCCTACACCCCTGACTGATCTTGAACAGCGTTCTAAGTTCTTGAATGGCATTCAAGATGAAGGGTGGAGCGCCCGGCCGTCAAGACCCTGCTCGGGATAAGGTCTGGCCAAGGAAGAGGGAGGGCGGGAGCGGTGGCAGGAGCGGCACGGCGGCGTGACGGGCAGATCGCCCAGGAGCGCATGCTCGAAGAGGCCATGGCCGCGATCGCCGAGGACGGGCTCGCCGCGCTGACCATGTCCAAGCTGGCCGAGCGGCTCGGCACCAGCGGCGGGCACATCCTGTACTACTTCGGCAGCAAGGACCGGCTGCTGCTGGAGGCGCTGCGCTGGAGCGAGGAGCTGCTCACCGGGGAGCGCCGGGCACTCCTCGGCCGTCGGGTGGCGGCCTCCCGAAAGCTCGACCAGTACCTGGAGCTCTACCTCCCCGAGGGGCCCCGCGACCCGCGCTGGACCCTGTGGATCGAGCTGTGGGCCCGCACGGCCTCCAACGAGCCGCTGAGGGCGGCCCAGGAGGAGATCGACGAGAGCTGGCAGCGGGACCTGGAGACGCTGCTGGCCAAGGGCGTGGACCAGGGCCGCTTCGCCCCCATGGACGTCCCGGCCCGGGCCTCGGAGCTCCTCGCCCTGCTGGACGGCCTGAGCACCCGGGTCGTCCTGGGCCAGCGCGGCGCGGACCGCGCCCGGGCCCTGGAGCAGGCCCGCTCGGCGGCGGCGCTCCTGATCCCCCGCGCATAGCGGACGGCCCGCCCGGGCCTTCGGCTGCCCGGGCGGGCCGCTTCCCGCCGTCGTCGGCGGACGCTACGCGGCCGGCCGCGTGCCGTAGTACGCCTGGCGCATCAGCCGCTCCATGTCGTCGATCATCGGCATCCGCGGGTTGGCGGGGGCGCACTGGTCGGCGTAGGCGTTCAGGGCCTGGACCGGCAGGGCCTCGATGAAGGCCCGCTCCTCGATGCCCGCCTCGGCGAAGGAGGCGGGGATCCCGCACCCGGTGCGGAGCTCCTCGACGGCCCTGGCGTACGACTCGACGCCCTCGGCGGGGGTGGCGGCCGGCAGGCCCAGCATCCTCGCGATCTCCTGGAAGCGCTCCGGCGCCCGGTAGACCTCGGCCTTCGGCCACGGGGTGGCCTTGTGGGAGACCGTGCCGTTGTGCCGGATCACGTGCGGCAGCAGGATCGCGTTGGTGCGGCCGTGGGCCACGTGGAAGGTGTTGCCCAGGGTGTGCGCCATGGCGTGCACCAGGCCGAGGAAGGCGTTGGCGAAGGCCATGCCCGCGATCGTCCCGGCGTTGTGCATCTTCTCGCGGGCCTCGGGGTCGTTCGGCCCGTCGACGACGCACCGCCGGAGGTTCTCGAAGATCAGCTTGATCGCCTGGAGGCAGAGGCCGTCCGTGTAGTCGTTGGAGTACGCGGACACGTACGCCTCGGTCGCGTGCGTGAGGGCGTCGAAGCCTGAGTCCGCGGTCACGGCGGGCGGCAGCCCCATCGCCAGGACCGGGTCGACGATGGCGACGTCCGGGGTCAGCGCGTAGTCGGCGAGGGGGTACTTCCGGGCCGCGGCCGGGTCGGAGATGACGGCGAACGGGGTGACCTCGGAGCCGGTGCCCGAGGTGGTCGGGATGGCGACCATCCGGGCCTTCCCGCCCAGGGAGGGGAAGGTGTAGGCGCGCTTGCGGACGTCGAAGAACTTCTCCTTGGCGTCCGCGAACTCCACCTCCGGGTGCTCGTACATCAGCCACATGATCTTCGCGGCGTCCATCGGGGAGCCGCCGCCGAGGCCGATGATCGTGTCGGGCCCGAAGTCGCGCATCATCGCGGCGCCCGCCCGCACCGTCGCGAGCTCCGGGTTGGGCTCGACGTCGTCGATGACCTGGACGGCGACGGAGCCCTCGCGGGCCTGGAGGATGTCGGTGACCTTCTGCACGAAGCCGAGGGCGACCATGGTCCTGTCGGTGACGATCGAGACCCGGCCGACCCCCTCCATCTCACCCAGGTACCGGAGGGAGTTGCGCTCGAAGTAGATCTTCGGCGGGACCTTGAACCACTGCATGTTGGTGTTGCGCCGTCCGATCCGCTTGACGTTGACCAGGTTCACCGCGGTGACGTTGTCGGACACCGAGTTGTGGCCGTAGGAGCCGCAGCCGAGGGTCAGCGAGGGCAGGAAGGCGTTGTAGACGTCGCCGATGCCGCCGAAGGCGGAGGGCGAGTTGGCGATGACGCGGACCGCCTTCACCCTCCTGCCGAACTCCTCGACGAGCTCCTCGTCCTCGGCGTGGACGGCGGCGCTGTGGCCCAGCCCGTGGAACTCGACCATCGCGGCGGCGAGTTCGAGGCCGTGCTCGGTGCCGGAGGCCTTCAGGGCGGCCAGCACAGGGGAGAGCTTCTCGCGGGTCAGCGGCTCGTTCTCGCCGACCTCGCCGCACTCGGCGAGCAGGATGGAGGTTCCTTCGTGGACGGTGAACCCGGCCTGTTCGGCTATCCACTGCGGGGACTTGCCGACGACCGCCGGGTTGAGCTTCGCGCCGGAGACGTCCGCGGCGTGGGCCGTCGTGCCGAAGACGAACCGCTCCAGCTTGGTCTTCTCGGCGGCGGAGACCACGTGGGCGCCGAGCCGCCCGAACTCGGCCATGCCCTGCTCGTAGACCTCCTCGTCCAGGATGACGGCCTGCTCGGAGGCGCAGATCATGCCGTTGTCGAAGGCCTTGGAGAGCACGATGTCGTGGATCGCGCGGCCGAGCCTGGCGCTCTTGTGCACGTACGCCGGGACGTTGCCGGCGCCGACGCCGAGAGCGGGCTTCCCGCAGGAGTAGGCGGCCTTGACCATCGCGTTGCCGCCGGTCGCGAGGATGGTGGAGACGCCCGGGTGGTTCATCAGGGCGGCGGTCGCCTCCATCGAGGGGGCGGTCACCCACTGCACGCAGTCCTCCGGGGCCCCGGCGGCGACGGCGGCGTCGCGGACGATCCGTGCGGCCTCGGCGGAGCAGTTCTGTGCGGACGGGTGGAAGGCGAAGACGATCGGGTTGCGGGTCTTGAGGGCGATCAGCGCCTTGAAGACCGTGGTCGAGGTCGGGTTGGTGACGGGGGTCATCGCGCAGACGACGCCGACGGGTTCGGCGATCTCGGTGATGCCGTTGAGTTCGTCGCGGCGGATGACGCCCGCGGTCTTCAGGCCGCGCATCGAGTTGACGACGTGCTCGCAGGCGAAGAGGTTCTTGACCGCCTTGTCCTCGAAGAGCCCGCGGCCGGTCTCCTCGACGGCGAGCCTCGCGAGCTCGCCGTGTGCGCCCAGGGCCGCCAGGGAAGCCTTCTTGACGATGTGGTCGACCTGCTCCTGGCTGAACGACTCGAACCTGCCGAGCGCGCCCAGCGCCCGCTCGACCAGTCCGTCCACCATCTCGTTGGCCTGCATGGCAGGAACTCCTTCATTTCGAACCCGCCCCGGCCGAAGGCCTGCGCGGACCTGTTTTCCCGATGCCCCAATTCGACACCCGAAAGCGGAATCGGCGGCACCGAAAAAGCCCTTTCCCGAGGGACGGAAGGCCCGTTCACGCCCGTTCACACCCCCCAGAACACCCTGTTGACCTGGGCATATGCTGGAGGACTAAAGACCCCCGCGCGTTTGTGAAAACTTTCACAAGAATTTCGCGCGAAGTGCGCCCTACCGCACTCCTCCCCCAGCGAGCACAATCACCGTGACCAGTCGAATCGACCGCGAGGGAGGCAGTGCGTGCGCAATCAGGTGCGCGCCGCGGACGGACGGGCGCTCACGGTGGAGCGCTGGGGCGATCCGGACGGCAAACCGGTGTTCCTGCTCCACGGCATGCCCGGCAGCAGACTGGGGCCGGCCCCCCGGGGCATGGTCCTCTACCAGCGCCGCATGCAGCTCATCGCCTACGACCGGCCCGGCTACGGGGGCTCCGACCGCCACCCCGGCCGCACCGTCGCCGACGTCGCCCAGGACGTCGCCGACATCGCGGACGCCCTGGGCTTCGACACCTTCGCGGTGGCCGGCCGCTCCGGCGGCGGCCCCGGCGCCCTGGCCTGCGCCGCCCTGCTGCCGGACCGGGTGACCCGCACGGCGGCCCTGGTGCCGATGGCCCCCCGGGACGCGGAGGACCTGGACTGGTTCGCCGGGATGGCCGCGTCGAACGTGAAGGAGTACACCACCGCCTCCAGCGACCCGGAGGAACTGGCGGCCCGGCTCATCCCCCGCGCCGCCGGCATCGCCCGGGACCCCGGGCGGCTCCTCGACGAACTGCGCCGCGAGCTGACCGCCAGCGACCGCATGATCGTCTCGGACGCCGGCCTGCGGGCGATGCTCCTGCGCAACTACCGGGAGGGGGTGCGGACTTCGGCCTGGGGCTGGATCGACGACATGCTCGCCTTCAGCAGCCCCTGGGGCTTCGACCCCGCCGACATCCGCTGCCCGGTGCTGATCTGGCACGGGGAGCTCGACGTGTTCTCCCCCGTCGGCCACGCCCGCTGGCTGGCCAGCAGGATCCCGGGGGCCACGACCACCTTCGACCCGGCGGCCGCGCACTTCGCGGCCCTGCGCGCGCTGCCCGACGTCCTCACCTGGCTCCTGCGCGACCTGCCCGCACCCCCGCTCAGCGAACAGCAGCCCGCCTAGGGGGTGTCCCGGTGAACCTTTCCGGTCAGCACTAGGCTGCGAACCGCTCCCGGGCGTCCGCCAGCAGGCCGAGCACCTCGCCGAGCCGTTCCCGTACCCCCGGATCGGCGAGGGTCCCGTCGGGCCCTGCCTGCTGCCCGGACACCGGGATCCGCACGCAGGCGTCCTCCACGACCTGCGCGCCGGTGTAGCCGAGGACCGTGCGCAGCGCGGCCTCCGCGCCCCCGCCGCGGCCCGGGGCCGCGGCGTTCACCCAGGCCACGGGCTTGTCGCTGATCTCGGTGCCGCCGACCGTCCAGTCCAGCAGGTTCTTGAAGGAGCCCGGCAGCGTGCCCGCGTACTCGGGGGCGCAGATCAGGATCGCGTCCGCGCGGTCGATGGCCGTGCGCAGCGCCGCGACCGGCTCCGGCAGGGGGTCGGCGTCGTCGTCCGGGTTGAAGTGCGGGAGGGCCGCCAGCCCCTCGTAGAGGATCGTGCTCACCCGTGCGGGGCCTTCGGCGGCCACGGCGCGCGCGGTGCGGAGCACCGCCTCGTTGGAGGAACCGGCGCGCAGACTTCCGGACAACAGCAGGATCAGCGGTGTGGTGGTCATCCGGCCAACCTACCGACCGGGCTCTGTGCAGGTCAGGCCCGTCCCACGCCCGGTGTACGGCCGCCCCGCGACCTCCGGAAAGAGAAAAGGATCTTGCCTTGCGGCGAACGGGCGATGAGCCGACCTCGAGTAATGCCGCACGCTTTCTATAGAACGGTTGATCAGGCGTCATGTCTCGGTCGCTCAATGGAGTGTGGCGAAGTAATATCCCCCTTGACATCAGCATGTGGCTGCTGTCATTCACATGACCATTCACCATGGCTTCCCCGAGGACGGTGTCGTGAACACTTCCGCAACCCCCCCGACCTGCACGGTCAAGGCCGACCGGGTCCCGCTCGACCGGATCGACGTCCGCAGTGCCTCTGCGACCGCCGCACTCGGCCGGGTGCTGCAGACGGAATCCGGCCGCGCCGTCCAGGCCCCCATCTTCAACTCCGCTCTCTGACAGTTGAGTAAGCGCTCTAGACTGGTGGAATGACCGGCCTGATCGCTTTTCGCGAGATCGTCCTGAAAGTTCACAGCAGATGCGATCTTGCTTGTGATCATTGCTATGTCTACGAACACGCAGATCAGAGCTGGCGAGCCCGGCCGAAAGTGATCTCCCCCGAGGTGATCGCGCACACCGCGTCCAGGCTCGCCGAACATGCCCGTGACCATGCACTCCCCTCCGTCACGGTGATCCTCCATGGAGGGGAACCCCTGTTGGCGGGCCCTGACCGACTCCGCCTCGTGTGCGAGGAGTTCACCCGGGCCCTCGCCGGGACCGCCGACCTCGATCTGCGGATCCACACGAACGGCCTCCAGCTCAGCACCCGTTACCTCGACCTCTTCGACGAGTTCGGCGTCCGGGTCGGCATCTCCCTCGACGGGGACCGCGCCGCCAACGACCGCCACCGCCGGTTCGCGGACGGCCGTACGAGCCATCCGCTGGTCCTGGCCGCCGTCGACCTGCTCCGCTCGGCGCCGTACCGCCACCTCTACCAGGGTCTGCTCTGCACCGTGGACGTGGCCAACGACCCCGTCGCCGTTCTGGACGCGCTCGTCGAACTGGAGCCGCCGCGGGTCGACTTCCTCCTCCCCCACGCCACCTGGGAGACGCCCCCGGCCCGCCCCGACGGCGCCTCCGACGCGTACGCCCGCTGGCTCCTGCGGATCTTCGACCACTGGGAGCGCCGCGAACGCCCGGTCCCCGTGCGGATCTTCGACTCCCTGCTGTCCACGCTGCGCGGCGGGCCCAGCCTGACCGAGTCCCTCGGGCTCGCGCCCACCGACCTGGTCGTCGTCGAGACCGACGGGACGCTGGAGCAGGTGGACTCCCTCAAGAGCGCCTTCGAGGGCGCCGCGGCCACCGGGTTCAACGTCTTCGACCATGCATTTGACCAGGTCGCGGCCCATCCCGGGGTCCGCGCCCGGCAGCTGGGCCTCGCGGGCGTCAGCGACGCGTGCCGCCGGTGCCCCGTCGTACGTTCGTGCGGCGGCGGCCTCTACACGCACCGCTACCGGGACGCGAACGGCTTCGACAACCCCTCCGTGTACTGCACCGATCTGCGCGAGCTCGTGGACGGGGTCGAGGGCCGTACCGCGGCGGCCGCGACCGCTCCGCAGCTGACCGATCCCGACCGGCTGGCCCGCTCCCAGGAGGAGCTGACCCGGGTCCTGCTGGCCCGCCTGCACGCCGACCTCGCCGCCGAGCCCGCCTGGGCCCGGGCCTGGGAGCTGCTCGGCGCGGTGGAGCGGGCCGGGGACGCGGGCGCGCAGGCGCTGGACGCCGTACTGGACCACCCGTTCACCCGTACCTGGATCCTGGCGGCCCTGGACGGCTCCGGCGCCCCGGACGGCCCCGGGTCCGCGCGCAGGCTGACCGCGCTCGCGGCGGCGGCCGTGCTGCGGGGCGGGCTGGACCTGCCGGCCGAGGTGGCCTTCCGGGACGGCGAGGTGTACCTGCCGACGCTCGGGCTGCTGCGGCTCGGGGAGCCCGGCACCGAGGGCCGGGCCGTGCTGCGCGTCACCGACGGCGGGTACGCCGCGCGGGACGGCCGCACCGAGCACCGCTTCGGCCCCGCGGCGGGGGACGCCCGCTGGCAGCCCGTACGGACCTGGTCGCCCGGGCCGGAGGAGGCGCCGGTCGCACTGGAGGACCTCGACCCGTACCGCAACTGCTTCGCCCGCCCGCCCAGGCTGCGGCTCGGCGCCGGGGAGGCCGAGGAGTGGCGGGGCCGCCTCGACGAGGCCTGGGCCCTGCTGCGCTCCGCCGTACCGGAGTTCGCCCGGGCGGCGGCCGGCGGGCTGACCACGCTGACCCCGCTCGCGGGCGGCCCGCGGGCCGGGGACTGGGGCGAGGCCGGCCGGCACGGGCCGGGGGCGCTCGGGGTGCCGTATGCGGCGGGGGTCGCGGAGACCGCCCTGGCCCTGCTCACCGGGCGGCGCCGGGCCCGGCTGCGGGCGCTGACCGAGGTGGCCGACCTGTACGCGCTGGACGGGGAGTGGCAGCACCCCTCGCCGTGGCGCTCCCGCCCCGTCCCGGTGTCCCGGCTGCTGGCGGACGTCCACGAGCGGGTGGCGGTGGAGGCCTACCGGCGGGCCACGGAGTCCCCGGAGCCGGCCGGCTCGGACCGCATCCACCAGGCCCTGGACCGGCTCGCGGGGGCGGCCGAACTGACCACCACCGGCAAGCGCCTGGTCGAGGAGCTCCGCTGGGAACTGAAGGCGGTCGACGCGTGACGGCCTCCGGCCCGGCCAACGGGTGCAACACCGCCCCGGCACCGGCCGCGGGCCGGCGGCAGGACCGCCCGGCCGCAGGCGGGCAGCAGGCGCCGGCCGCCCGGGCAGGGGCGGCCCGGGCAGGGGCGGCCCGGGCAGGGGCGGCCCGGGCAGGGGCGGCCCGGGCAGGGGCGGCCCGGGCAGGGGCGGCCCGGACTCCCTCAGGCGAGCCGCGAAGCGCACTGGCCCTGGCCGTGCACCTGCGGCTGCTCGGGGTGCGGCCGGGGATGCGGCTGCTGGTGCACGCCTCGCTCGGGGGCACGGGGCTCGGCGCGGAGCCGTTGCGGGACGCCCTGCTGGGCGTCCTCGGGCCGCGCGGGACGCTCGTGGTCCCCGCGTTCACCCCGGAGAACTCCACCACCTCCAGTGCGCACCTGGCGCGGATCTCCGGGATGTCCGGGCCCGAGGTGCTGGCCTTCCGGGAGCGGATGCCCGCCTTCGACCCGGCGAGCACCCCCAGCCAGGGCATGGGCGCGCTGGCCGAGGCCGTCCGCACCGCGCCCGGCGCCGCGCGCAGCGCCCACCCGCAGACCTCGTTCGCCGCGGTCGGCGGGGACGCGCAGCGGCTCTGTTCCGGGCACCGGCTGGAAAGCCACATGGGCGAGGAGTCTCCGCTGGGAAAGCTGTGCTGGGAGGGGGCCCAGGTACTCATGATCAATGTGGGATTTTCCGTCTGCTCCGCTTTCCATCTCGCGGAGTATCGAATTCCGAAGCCCCCCTTGCGCATGTACGAGTGTGTGGTGAAGGTGAACCTTCCAGGGGGAAGGCAGGGACACCTGCAGGACCGGCAGGGGCACCTGCAAGAGGGGGAGTGGACCGCCTACGAGGACGTCGCGCTGGACGACAGCGATTTCGCCGTGATCGGCGGCGCGTTCCCTGATTCCAAGGTGCGCAGGGGACGGGTGGGAGGGGCCTCGGCCATGCTCTTCTCCCTTCCGGATGCCGTTGACCACGCGCTTGAGTGGATGACCGAAAACCGATGCTGATTGACTGAACGATGAGGGGATGCGGCGAAGCAGCTCCGGAATGATGTTCCTTCGCTCGCAATCTTCGGGACGGGGGTCGTGTGCCCGCAAAAAAAGGGGAGCCGTACTTTTTTCTCAGCTACGCGCATACACCGAGATTCGGAGCGGGGGGACCCGACCCGGACATGTGGGTGGAGCGCCTCTTCCGTGATCTCTGCGGTCATGTCATGGCGATGACGGACCTGCCCGCCGGATTCCCGGTCGGCTTCATGGACCGGGACATACGCAGCGGTGAGGGCTGGTCGGAACGGCTCGCCGAGGCGCTCGCCAACTGCCGCGTCTTCGTTCCCCTGTTCTCACCGCGGTACTTCACCAGCCAGATGTGCGGGAAGGAGTGGTTCGCCTTCGCGCAGCGAGCCATCCAGCACGGGGCCGTCAGCGCGGGCGGCCAGCCGCCCGAGGCCATCGTGCCCGCGTTATGGGTGCCGGTCCCGCCCTCGCAACTACCCGGCCCCGCCGAGCGGTTGCAGTTCAACCACACCACCTTCGGCGAGCGCTACGTCACCGACGGACTGTACGGGCTGATCAAGCTGCGCGGTTACGCGGAGCAGTACGAGAAGGCCGTGTACGAGCTGGCCCGGCGCATCGTCCAGGTCGGCAAGAACGTCGACCTCGCCCCCGTCCGGCCGGTGGACTACCGGGTGGTCCCCAGCGCCTTCGGCACCACCGGGAGTCCCGCCGGCGGCCCCTCCCGCACCCTCCACGTCACGGTCGCGGCCGCCTCCCGGCACGACCTCCCCGAGGGCCGCAGCCCCGAGTACTACGGGGACAGCGCCCTGGAGTGGAACCCGTACCATCCGGTCGCCCAGCGGCCCATCGCGTACGTCGCCGAGGACCTGGTCAAGAACCTCAACTACCAGACCACCGTGGCCTCCTTCGACGACGAGGCCGGGCACTTCGACAGCAAGCAGCCGCCGACCCGGCCGGAGATCCTGATCGTCGACCGGTGGGCGGTGGAGGACGAGCACCGCCGCCAGCGCCTGGCCGCCTTCGACCAGGAGCACCGCCCGTGGATCAACGTGGTGGTGCCGTGGAACCGCTACGACAGCCAGAGCCGCGCGAAGGAGGCCGAGCTGGCCCGGCGGCTGGAGGAGACCCTGCCCGTCAAGATGCGGCAGGGCCGGGCCGCGTGCCGGGCCGCCGCCAACGGCGTGGCCAGCATGGAGACGCTCGGCCAGATCCTCCCGCAGGTGGTCGAGGCCGCCGCCCAGCAGTTCCTCAGACACGCCCAGGTGTACCTGCCGGCCGGCAACACCCAGATCGAACGGCCGCGGCTGCTGGGCCCCATGGGAATGGGCGGGCCGCCCGCCCCGCCGAGAGTGCCCTTCCCGGCCGGCGCCCACGACGGGGCCCACGACGGCGCGCACGCCGAGGACACCGAAGACAGAGAGCACGGCCACGACAGCAACGACACCGATCGGGGGGACGCGGATGACAGCGAGTCGTGACAGCGAAGACAGCCGTGACGGACGCATCGTCACCTTCTACTCGTACAAGGGCGGCACGGGCCGCACCATGGCGCTCGCCAACACCGCCTGGATCCTCGCGGCCAACGGCAAGCGGGTCCTCGCCGTGGACTGGGACCTGGAGGCCCCGGGCCTGCACCGCTTCTTCCACCCGTTCCTGGACCCGTCCACCCTCGGGGCCACCACCGGGGTCATCGACCTGATCAGCGAGTACGCGTGGGCCGCGACCAGCCCGGTGCAGCGCGCCGACGACTGGCACCGGGACTACGCGCGGATCCAGCCGCACGCCGTCTCCCTCACCCCCGAGACCCTCGGCTGGGAGTTCCCGGACGGCGGCACCCTGGACTTCGTCTCGGCGGGCCGGCAGAACCGCGAGTACTCGGCGACCGTCTCCACCTTCGACTGGGACAACTTCTACGACCGGCTCGGCGGCGGGCTCTTCTTCGACGCCTTACGGGAGGACATGAAGAGCAACTACGACTACGTCCTGATCGACAGCCGGACCGGCCTCTCCGACATCGCGGACATCTGCACGGTCCACCTCCCCGACATCCTGGTGGACTGCTTCACCCTCTCCGACCAGTCCATCGACGGCGCCGCCTCGGTGGCCCGGCAGATCGACGAGCGGTTCAACGACCGGGGCATCAAGATCTACCCCGTTCCGATGCGCATCGACGAGGGCGAGAAGGAGAAGGCGGACGCGGGCCGGGCGCTGGCCCGGATCAAGTTCGACCGCTTCCCCAACGGGCTGGTCGGGGACGAACTCACCTCCTACTGGGGCGCGGTGGAGATCCCCTACCGTCCCTACTACGCCTACGAGGAGACCCTGGCCACCTTCGGCGACGAGGCCGGGCTCACCAACTCCCTGCTCTCCGCCTTCGAGCGGCTCACCACCGTGGTCACCGAGGGCGCCATCACCTCCATGCCGGTCATCGGCGAGGAGGTGCGCCTGCGCATCCGGGACGCCTTCACCCGCCGCCGCCCCGCGCTCCCCGCCGACCTGTTCCTCTCGTACGTCGCCGAGAACCGGATGTGGGCCGACTGGATCGAGTCGGTGCTCACCCGGGCCGGCTTCCGCGTCGTCCCCCGGGACGTGTCCGCCGAACGGACCCCCGGCGCGGACTCCGGGGACACCATCGGCGGTGCGGGCATCAGCGTCGACAACGCGGCCCGGACCGTGGTGCTGCTCTCCAGCGCCTACCTCAAGTCCGCCCGGGCCGTGGACGTGTGGGAGCGGGCGGCCGCCGAGGACCCGACCGGGGGCAGGCGCCACCTGGTCGCGCTGCGCGTGGGCGACGTACGCCTCGCCACGCCCTACATCGACCGCAATCCGGTCGACCTGTTCCGCCTCGACGAGGTCCACGCGACCACGGCGCTGCTGCGCGCGGTGGAGCGGCCGGCGGCCCTGACGGACACCGTGGCCAGTGCCTCCCAGCCCGGACCGCGGTTCCCGGGGACCGTCCCCAAGATCTGGAACGCGCCGCCCCGCAACCCCGGTTTCACGGGCCGTTCCATGGTGCTGGAGCGGATGCGCGACCAGCTCGGCGGCGGCATCTCCGTGGTGCTGCCGCAGCCGCAGACCCTGTTCGGTCTCGGCGGCGTCGGCAAGACGCAGGTGGCGCTGGAGTACGTCCACCGGTTCATGGCCGACTACGACCTGGTGTGGTGGATCTCCTCGGAGCAGACCGACGACGTGGTCGCGGCCCTCGCGGAGCTGGCCGTACGCCTCGGCGCGCAGACCGGCGAGGACATGGCGGCCGCCTCGCAGGAGGCGATCGACCTGCTGCGGCGCGGGGTGCCGTCCTCGCGCTGGCTGCTGGTCTTCGACAACGCGGACGATCCCGAGACGCTCAAGCGGTTCTTCCCGCCGGGCGGGCCCGGCCACGTGCTGGTGACCTCGCGCAACCAGTCCTGGTCGCAGTACGGCGACGCGCTCCCGGTGGACGTGTTCCTGCGCGAGGAGTCCATCGAGCACCTCCAGCGCCGGGCCCCCGGGCTCAGCAAGGAGGACGCCGAGCAGGTGGCGATAGCGGTCGGGGACCTGCCGCTCGCCGTCGAGCAGGCGGGCGCATGGATCGCGGAGACCGCGACCCCGGTGTCCGCGTACATCGAGCAGCTGGCCCAGCAGGCGGCCCGGGTGCTCGGTCTGAACCAGCCGCCGGGATACCCGGAGCCGGTGGCCGCCACCTGGAACATCTCCATCGAGCGGCTGCAGTCCCGCTCCCCCGCCGCCGTGCGGCTGCTCCAGCTGTGCGCCTTCCTGGCACCGGAGCCGATCTCGGCGAACCTGCTCTACAGCAAGGAGATGATCGACGCCCTCAAGCCGTACGACTCCTCGCTGCAGGAGAAGCTGGTGCTGGGCCGGGTGATCCGGGAGATCGGCCGGTTCGCGCTGGCCAAGGTCGACCAGGTCAGCAACAGCATCCAGGTGCACCGCCTGGTCCAGGCGGTGATCCGGTCCCAGATGAGCGAGGAGGAGCAGCGCGAGGCCCGGCACGCCGTCCACCGCATCCTGGCCGGCGCCCGCCCGGACGACGACGAGCCGATCGACAACCCGGAGACCTGGCCGCGGTTCAACACGATCTGGTCGCACCTGACCCCGTCGGAGGCCCGGTACTGCAAGGAGCCGGAGACCCGCCGCCTGCTGATCGACCGGGTCCGCTACCTGTGGAAGCGCGGTGACTTCAAGGCCGCGTACGCGCTCGGCGAGGAGCTGCGCGAAGCCTGGAAGGAGATGCTGGGCAACGACGACCTGCAGTACCTGTACCTGCGCTTCCACCTGTCGAACATCCTGCGCTCGCAGGGCCGGTTCGTGGAGGCGAAGGAGCTGGACGAGGTCACGCTGGAGCGGCAGAAGGCCGTCCTCGGCCCCTCGCACCCGCACACGTACATGACCATGAGCGGTCTCGCCAACACGCTGGGCGCCCTGGGCCAGTACGGCGAGGCGATGGAGCTGGCGACCGACGCGCACGAGGGCTTCAGCCAGATCTTCCACGAGGCGCACCCGCGCACGCTGGCGGCGGCGAACAACCTGGCGCTGAACCTGCGGCTCGTGGGGCAGTACACCAGAGCCCGCGAGATCGACCAGGAGGTGCACGACCTGCGCACGGAGGTGCTGGGGCCGGAGCACCCGTACACCCTGTCCTCCGCGCAGAACCTCGCCCGCGACCTGCGCGAGGTCGGCCGGTACGAGGACTCGGTGCAGCTGCTCAGCCGGACGTACGAGAGCTACAAGCGCACGCTGGGCCGGGCCTTCCCGGGCACCCTGGCGGCCGCGAAGAACCTCGCGGTGTCGCTGCGCAGGGCGGGCCAGCTGGAGGACGCGCTCCGGCTGACCACGGCCACCCGGGCCCGCTACCGGGCCAAGTACACCTCGGTCAACCCGGACCTGCTGTCCTGCGAGCTGAACCTGGCCTCGGACCTCTTCGCGACCGGGGATCCGGGGGCCGCCCGGGACCTGGCGCAGGAGGTGGTGGACGAGTACATGAAGGTTCCGGGCGAGCGGCACCCGTACACCCTGGCGGCCGTGAACAACCTGGCGGTCTTCCACTGGGGCACGGGCGCCGCCGACACGGCGGAGACCATGCTGCGGCAGACGATCCGGCTGATGCGGGACGTGCTCGGCGACAACCACCCGCACACGGTCTTCGCCAACCTCAACCTGGCCAACACCCGGGCCGACCTGGGTGATCCGGAGGGCGCCCTGGAGCTGGAGCGGCTCGCGGTGATGCGGCTGCGCGAGGCGCTCGGGGCACACCATCCGGAGACCCTGGCCAGCGCCTCCAACATGGCGGTCAGCCTGGACTCGATGGGCCGCAAGGAGGAGGCGGCCCGGCTGCGCGCGGAGGCGGTCGGCGAGCTGACGAGGCTGCTCGGCGAGGAGCACGGTCTGACCCGGTACGCCCGTGACGAGCGGCGGGTCCACCGCGACCTGGAGCCGCTCGCCGTGTGATCCCAGGAGGGCGGCGGGGACCCCACCGGTCCCCGCCGCCGAAACGCGATCGATCCGATCGATCCGATCGACAGCAGGGGGGCGCTGTGCCCGACAGCATGACCTTTCGAAACGAGGACCTGCCGGCCCTCTTCCACCACACCGACCAGGCGGCGATCTCCCGGCAGCGCGAATCCACCCAGGCGACGCGCGCCCAGCTGCTGCTCCTCGTCGCGGCCGCGGCGGCCGCGGCCCTGCCCACGGGCCCCAGGCTGGGCTCGGTGTACCTGTTCGGGCTGGTGAGCGTGCTCGCGTACGCCGGGGTGCTGGGCGTGGGCGTACGGGCGACGAGGCGCCGGGCCCGTCCGCAGTGGCAGCTCAACCGGAGCGCCGCCGAGTTCATCAAGTCCCTGGCCTGGCGGTACGCCGTGCACGGGGCGCCGTTCGGCAGCGATGCGGCGGGCGCCGAGGCCACGTACCGGGCGCGGCTGGAGGCGGGGCTGGACGAGCTGAAGAAGATGGGCTGGGACGATCCGCGGAGCTCCGGGGCGGTCCCGGAGGGCGGGGAGATCACCGGAGCGATGTTCCGGCTGCGCGGCCTCGAGTACCAGGTGCGGCGGGAGACGTACGTCCGGGACCGGCTGATCGAGCAGCGCAACTGGTACCGGCGCAAGACGGAGGTGTCCCGGCGTGCGACGGCCCTGTGGTCGTGGACGATCGTGCTGCTGACCTGTCTGGCCCTGCTGTTCGCCCTGTTCGGGGCGCTCGGCTCGGGGCCGGGGCCGAAGCTGACCGGGCTGCTGAGCGCGGCGGCGGCGGCCGGCATCGCGTGGAACGAGGTGCGCCGCCACCATCCGCTGATCGAGGCGCACACCCTGATCGAGCAGGACCTGGCGGCGATGATGGTCGTGATGCAGACCACCATCACCGAGTCGCAGTGGCCTTCGGCGGTGTACGAGACCGAGCGGTACGTCTCCCCGCAGCACACGGACTGGCTCGCCCGGCACAGCAGTTGAGGTGGGCGTGCGGGGGCCCGCGGGCTCAGTCCCGGGTCACGCCCGCCCGCCAGATCACGGTGACCGGCTTGCCCAGGGAGCGGGCGTAGGCGACGATCTCGGCGGTGCCGCCGTGCCCGCGCGCGGGCAGTCCGTCCCAGACGGCGACGAGCCGGTCGCAGGAGTCGGCGATGTAGGTGCCGGCGGCGTAGTAGGCCTCGTCGGTGGAGCGGGCGAAGTCCATCCGGACCTCCTGCGTGGCCCGCCGCTTGAGGCCGCGGTAGCGGGCGAGGGACTCGGTGTCCTCGAAGGCGTCCTCGTAGTCCCCGCTGGGGATGACCACGGTGAGCCCTGCGCCGTATTCCAGCGCGATGGCGGCGAACAGCTGGTCCGCTCCCTCGGCGAGGCTGGAGAGGGCCTCCAGCGGCCCTTCGTGGCCGCCCAGTACGGCACGCAGGCCGCTCTCCACGTGGGCGAGCACCTCGTCCGGGATGGACCGGTGCCCGGTCACGCCGATTCGCTTCATTCGGAACCCTGCCTCCCCCGTGGACACGGACACCCTGGACATCCTCCCAGAAGGCGGGAGGACGTCCAGGGGTGCGGCGGGGGCGCGTGGGTCACGCGTCAGTAGACGCTGACCCCGTAGGCGTTGAGGGCCTCGACCACGGGCTGGAAGTAGGTGGTGCCGCCCGAGGAGCAGTTGCCGCTGCCTCCGGAGGTGAGGCCGACGGCGCGGGTGCCCGAGTAGAGCGGGCCGCCGCTGTCGCCGGGCTCGGCGCAGACGTTGGTCTTGATCATGCCGTAGACGATGTCGCCGCCGCCGTAGTTGACGGTGGCGTTGAGTCCGGTCACCGAGCCGCTGTGGATGCCGGTGGTGGAGCCGCGCCGGGTCACGGACATGCCGACGGTGGCGTTGACGGCGCTGGTGATGTCCTGGCTGCCGACCGTGCCCGGGTGGGCGAGCGAGGTGTTGTCGTAGCGGATCAGTCCGTAGTCGTTGGTGGGGAAGCTGGAGCCGACCGTCGGGCCGATCGTGGTGGTGTGGGAGGAGTTGGTCCACCAGGTGCCCGCGCCGTCGGTGCAGTGCCCGGCGGTGAGGATGTAGTACGTGGTGCCGCTGCGCACGTTGAAGCCCAGCGAGCAGCGCCAGCTGGACGCGTAGATCGCGTCGCCGCCGGAGATCAGCTTCGACAGTTTGCCGGGGGTGCGCTCGATGCGCAGGGCGCCGGCGTCGGCTCCGGCCTCGCGCTTGATTCTGGCGATGTCGGCGGCGGAGACCGTGGAGTCGGCGGAGACCACCAGGGTGCCGGTGGCGGTGTCGGTGTACCAGGCGGTGCCGGCGACGTCGGCGCGCAGCACGGATGCACCGACGGAGGCGAGGCGCGCCTCGCTGAAGCCTGTGTCCTTGCCGTCCTTGACGGCTTCCGCGCTCGCCACAGTGGGGGCCGCGAGCGCTGCGACGGCGGCCAGGCCGGTGGCCACCGCGAGGAGCCTGGTACGGGTGATGCGCTTGATCCTCACTTCTCGTCCTCCTGGAGAGGGTTCGGGGGCCCGGCGGCTGTGGGGGTGCCGGCGCCCGTGAGGCGCAGTCGGGGGCATGACCGGCGCGTGCATTTTGGCCGTGCCCCTGACAAGCGCTGTCGGGAGTGTCCTGTCGTCAGATACCGGTCGCAAGGGCGCCTTTCAGCCGCCGCTCGCCGGCCGCCACCTCGAAGGGCAGCGTGTTCCCGGGGGGTGGGAAGGGGCAGATGAAGTGGTCCGCGAAGGCGCAGGGCGGCAGCAGGGCCCGGTTCAGGTCGACCGTGATCGAGCCGTCCTCCCCCGGCACGCCCGGCTTCAGGAAACGGAACCGGTAGCTGGAGCGACCGCTGGTGGCATCGCCGAAGACGGCCCAGAGGCTGCCGTCGTCCTCGTCGACGGCGACCTGGAGGCTGTGCTCGACGCCGCCGAAGCGGAAGGTCAGCTCGCCGCCGATGCCGAGTCCGCGCGCCCGCCCGTCGACGTTGTCGACCTGGACGGTCCGCTGCTCGCCGTACGGCTTGAACCGCCCGGGCAGGGCGAATGCGGGATCGTACGGGGTCGCCTCGATCCCGCCGAAGGCGCGGCGGGCCTCGGAGCCGGGGTCGAAGACGCGTACCGCCCACTCCCCTTCGCGGCGGACCACCACGAGGCGCCTGTCCCCGGCGGTGAGCCGGGAGCGCGAGGGCGGGCCCTCGTCTGCGATGAGTACCGCGTCACCGGTGAAGGGCTCGCCGTCGAGCTGAAGGGAATCCCCGGGCACGGCCGTCAGCTCCACTCCGCCGGCGGCCGTGCGCCACTGCCCCGGAACGGCCGGAATTCGACCTTCCGGGTAATCGGCGAGCCAATGGGTCCCGATCAGCGCGAGGGGACCGTAAGGGGCCGACACGGTGGCCACCCGATGCTCGTGCCAGGCGTACCAGGCGGCGTGCGGATCATTTGCGTCATCGCTCATGCCGCTCAACCCTTCCACGCCGGTCCGGACGGAAACCCCGGGTGAACCCGCGGTACGCCGTCCGGACCTGCACGTCCGTGAAAGGGGCCGGGCCCTGACGGCTCCTCAGCCCGAGGAAGCCGGGGCCCGAGGGGGCCTCGTCCCGAGGGAGCCCCGGCCCGGGGAGGACTCAGCCCGAGGGAGCGCGGACCGAGGAGGACTCAGCAGTCGCAGCCGCAGTCGCAGCCGTCGCAGCAGCAGCCGTCGCAGTTGCAGCAGCAGTCACAGCCGTCGCATCCATCGCAGCCGTCGCACCAGGGGTCCTTCTTCTCCCGGGACCACGGACCCTCGTGCTCGGTGCAGCACAGCTGGCACGTGCAGAACAGCCCGATGGCCACCGCGCAGCCGGCGAGGAGCCCGCGCCGCGGCCGCTGCGGGGGCAGCCCGCCGCCGCCACCGCCGTGCCCGCCGCCGCCCCAGCCGGGGCCGCCCGGCCCCATGGGCGGGGCGGTGCCGGGACCGCCGGGGGCGTACGGGTTGGAGCCGTAGGGGGCCGAGCCGTACGGCGCGCCGCCGGACTGGGGGCTGCCCGCGTACGGGTTCGCGGCGTACGGCCCGCCGCCCTGTCCGGCGGAGTTCGTCGCGGCGTGCCCGTGCCCGCAGCTGCTCGTGCCGAAGGCCCGGTCCACCGAGGTGCGCAGCTCGTGCACCAGCAGCCGGTGGGCGAGCCCCGCGTCCGTGAACTCGACCTCGCGCAGTGAGAGCCGGATGCCGTGCAGTGCGTCGTCGCAGAGTCTGCGGGCCTCGGTGAGCGAGGTACCGGTGGCCGTGAGCGGGTTCCAGGCGCCCGCCGCGGCGTCCGCGGCCTGGTCCTCCACCGCGTCGAGCAGGTGCGCGAGCCGTCCGAAGTACCGGCCCGCCTCGGCGAGCGCGGGAGCGTTGCCTGGCCGTCCGGCGAGCTGGGCGGTATGGGCGAAGGCGGCGGCCGTCGCGGTCTCCGTCGGCTCGGTCACGACGAGCACCGGCGTGCCGAGGCCCGCCAGCGTCTCGATGCCCGCCTGCCGGTCCACGGCGTCGACGAGCACGGCCGTGTCGAAGCCGAGCGAGGCCCCGGTCCGGGCGCCGGCCCGGTCCCAGCCGCGGGCGACCTTGCGGGCCGCCATGGCTATCGGGGCGCGGGCCAACAGCCCGTCCCGGTCCGCCACGTGGTCCCGTACCTTCGCCGAGGCCAGGACGAGCGAGACGGCCGCGGCGAGCCGCGCGCCCTCGCCGTTGGCCACGGAGGCGGTGCGCATCCCGCGCAGGGGGCAGGGGCCCGCGGTGCGCCGGGAGCCGGCCGCCGGACCGGACTGAGCATCCGTCAGAACGGAGACGAGCAGGCCGTCGTAGTTGGTGACGATCCTCGCGAACTGGCCGTGGTCACCCCGAAGTGCCAGGCAGAGCCCGCAGAGATGGGCCATCCACTCCGCCTTGAACCGCTCTCCGAGCCGGTGCGTGCAAGGTCTGACGATGCCGAACAAACTGCTTCCCCCGTGAGTCGTACGCGTGCCTGCGGGGCATCGTACCGAGCCCTGGCTGTCACCCGTACGCCGCAATCGCTCACCCATTCGGAGGTAGCAGTCGTATTTTCACTCAGACAGCAGTGGTAGCTGCCAGGATCCTTGACCGTGCAACGGATGTTCTGCACCAGTACCGTCACGAAACCCCTGCGCGGCGACTATCCACTTGGCGCGTTGTCAGCATCATGGACGAGCATAGGGGCAGCGGCGAAGAGACAGACTGACCGCGATGAAAGGAGGCAGTCCATGGGTTCGGTGCGCAAGGCGAGTGCTTGGCTGGGTCTCGTGGAGGACAGCGACGACGAGCGCTACTACGACGACGACTACGCGGAGGCGGTGGAGCGCCAGAACGGTGCGGTGTCCGGCCCCGGTGACGCGTGGGTCACCGACCCCCGGGTCAAGGTGGCTTCGGAGTCGGCGGTGGAGCACGGCCGGCGGATCGCGACGGTCACCCCGGACGGCTTCCGTGACGCGCGCGGCATCGGCGAGCTGTTCCGCGACGGCGTCCCCGTCATCGTGAACCTGTCCTCGATGGACCCGGGCGACGCGAAGCGCGTCGTCGATTTCGCGGCCGGACTGACCTTCGGGCTGCGCGGATCCATCGAGCGGGTGGCGACCAGGGTCTTCCTGCTGACCCCGGCCGACACCCAGATCGTGAACGGCGAGCCCGGCGGCCGCTCACGCGACTTCTTCAACCAGAGCTAGGCGGGGCCCTCACCGGAAGGCGTCGAGCCCGGTGAGCGCCTTGCCCAGCACCAGTTGGTGCATCTCGACGGTGCCCTCGTAGGTGAGGACCGATTCGAGGTTGGTGGCGTGCCGCATGACGGGGTATTCGAGGGAGATCCCGTTGGCACCGAGGATGGTCCGCGCGGTGCGACAGATATCGATGGCCTCGCGGACGTTGTTGAGCTTGCCGAAGCTGATCTGCTCCGGCCGCAGGGTGCCCGCGTCCATCCGCCGGCCCAGGTGGTGGGCGAGCAGGATGCCCTTGTGGAGTTCGAGGGCCATGTCCGCGAGCTTGGCCTGGGTGAGCTGGAAGCCCCCGATCGGCTTCCCGAACTGCTCCCGCGTCCTGGCGTAGTCGAGCGCGGACTCGAAGCTGGCGCGCGCCGCGCCCATGGATCCCCAGATGATCCCGTACCGCGCGTGGCTGAGGCAGCCGAGCGGACCCTTGAGCCCGGTCACGCCCGGCAGCACCGCATCCGCGGGCAGCCGTACGTCGTCCATGACCAGCTCGCTCGTCACGGACGCCCGCAGGGACCACTTGTGCTTGATCTCCGGCGCGGAGAACCCCGGGGTGCCGGTGGGCACCGCGAACCCGCGGATCCCCTCGTCCGTCTGCGCCCACACCACGGCGACCGCGGCCACGGACCCGTTGGTGATCCACATCTTGCGGCCGTTCAGCACCCAGTCGGTGCCGTCGCGCTTCGCGTGGGTCCGCATCGCGGCGGGATCGGACCCGACGTCGGGCTCGGTCA
This sequence comes from Streptomyces sp. NPDC085524, assembly GCF_044541755.1. Taxonomy (NCBI): domain Bacteria; kingdom Bacillati; phylum Actinomycetota; class Actinomycetes; order Kitasatosporales; family Streptomycetaceae; genus Streptomyces; species Streptomyces sp. NPDC085524. The sequence goes on along the minus strand of NZ_JBITTH010000023.1, from coordinate 24,120 downwards.
GCCCGAAGCAGCCGATCAGCTCACCTGCCGCCATGCCGGGCAGCCACTGCTGCTTCTGCTCCTCGGAGCCGTACTTCCAGATCGCGTACATGGCCAGCGAGCCCTGCACGGAGACCAGCGACCGGATCCCGGAGTCGGCGGCCTCCAGCTCCAGGCAGGCGAGCCCGTACTGCACGGCGCTGGCCCCCGCGCACCCGTAGCCGGTGAGGGACATCCCGAGCGCCCCGATGGAACCGAGCTCCCGCGCCAGCTCCCGGATCGCGGGCAGCTCACCGCTCTCGTACCACTGGGCGATGTACGGCAGCACCCGGTCGGCGGCCCAGCCGCGGACGGTGTCCCGGATGGCGAGGTCCTCGGGCCCGAGGAGCTCGTCGAGCCCGAGCGGATCGGTGGGTACGAAGGACACGGGGCCTCCCGGCGGCCTGGGCGGCCCGAGGGCCGCGTGGTGCCGGGGGCCGCGTCGCGGCCGGCCCGGCCGACAGAACCTAGCAGCGCAAGTTTTTGCACCGCGCCGCTGACGCTAGCGACCCCATGGGCACAAAATCCAGCCCTTCCCGGCCGATCCAGCCCTTCCCGGCCGATCCAGCCCGGACCGGCCGATCCAGCCCTTCCCAGCCGATCCAGCCCCGACCGGCCGATCCGGCCCCGTCGGCGTTTGAGGCGCGGGGTCCGGGGCTGAGCCCCGGCGGCGGCGCAGCCGACGGCTCAGCCAGCCTGCTCCACCGGGGACGGGCACGGCTCGGCCTTCGCCTGCGCCGGCACGGCGACCCGGGCCTCGGGGACCGACGCCTGCGACGGCAGCGCAGCCTCCGGCTCCGGCTCACCGCCGGACGGCACCCCGCATTCCATGACCTTCGGCAGCTTCAGCGCCATCACGGCCCCCGCGAACAACAGCCCCGCGCTCACCACGAGGGTGACGTGCAGCCCGTGCACGAACGAGTGCCGCGCCGCCGCGTGCAGCGAGGCCCCCGCCGGCCCCCCGATGTGCGCGGCGATCTGGTAGGCCTCGCCCAGGGAGTTGGCCGCGCCCGCCGAGTCCGCCGCCGCGACCCCCGGCACGTCCGCCAGCCCCGGCCGGTACGCCGCGTTCATCACGCTGCCCAGCAGCGCGATGCCCATGCCCGCGCCGAGCTGGTACGAGGTCTCGCCGATCGAGGCCGCGCCGCCGGCCGTCGCCGCCGGGGCCTCGCTCAGCATCGACTCGTACGCCGCGAACAGCGTGGTCTGCAGCCCGAAGCCCAGCAGCACGAAGCCCACCGTCAGCAGCACCGGCCGGTCGTCCTGCCCCATCAGCGTCAGCAGCAAGACGGCGAGGGCGGTGAGCACGAAGCCCAGGGACACCATCGTGCGCGGCCCGATCCGGGACAGCGTGTACGAGCCGGTGGCGCCCGCGGCCATGGCCGCGAAGGTGAGCGGCAGCAGCCGCAGGCCGGTCTCGAGCGGGCTCAGGTCCAGCACCAGCTGGAGGTACTGCACGGCGATCAGCTCCAGGCCGACCAGCGCCAGCATGGCCAGCACGATGCAGCCGACGGAGGTAGAGAAGGCGGCCCGGGAGAACATCCGCATGTCGATCAGCGGGTGCTCACGCCGCTTCTGCCGCCGTACGAAGAGCACGAGCAGCACCACGCCGATCGCGAGCGGGACCAGCGCGTACGGGTCGAGCAGGTGCCGCTCCGCACCGAGCCGCTTGATCCCGAGCACCGCGCCGAGCACTCCGGCGGCGGCCATCAGTGCGCCCAGCACGTCCCACGGCCCGTCCGCCGCCCCGCGCGACTCCGGCAGCAGCCAGCGTCCGAGCGGCAGGATCAGCGCCATGAGCGGGATGTTGATGAGGAAGACGGAACCCCACCAGTAGTGCTGGACGAGGAATCCGCCGAGCACCGGCCCGCTGGCCGCGCCTATCGCGGCGACGGCGGTCCAGATGCCGATGGCCAGGGCCCGCTCGCGCCGGTCGGGGAAGACCTGGCGGAGTATCGACAGGGTGGCGGGCATGATCATCGCCCCGCCGATGCCGAGCAGGGCGCGCGCGGCGATGAGCACCTGGGCGTTGTCGGCGAGGGCGGCTATGGCGGAGGCCACGCCGAAGAGTCCGTAGCCGAGGAGGAGGATCCGGCGGCGGCCGACCCGGTCGCCGAGGGTGCCGAAGAGGATCAGGAGCGCGGCGCAGACCAGCGGGTAGGCGTCGACGATCCAGAGGAGCTCGATGGAGCCGGGGCGCAGGTCCTCGGTGACGGAGGGCACCGCGACGTGCAGGATCGTCGCGTCGAGCGCGACGAGGACCAGGCTGACGCAGAGGACCGCCAGGACGACCCAGCGGTTGGTTCCGCCGGAGGCGGCGCAGAGCCGCTGCCAGGGGGAAGGGGCCTCGACCCCGGCCGCGTTCGTCCCCGACATGCATGTACCTCCCAGGTGATCCCTCGGGCTCGGCGGACCAGCGTCTTGTGGAGCCACGGGGGGTGGTGCGCTGTGCGGCGTCCAACGGGGTCCGGCATCGACACGCGAGTGAACGATCAGCGTACGCGAGTTCGCCTGCAGGGCACGTGGCCAAGCTCTCATCCCGACGGCGCCCTCCGTGTGGCGTGCGCCACTCCCGTCCACCCCGAGCCTCCCCCGCGTACACGCGCGCTCACGGTCCGCAGTTCCCGCCGGATCCGCGGCCGGGCCTGCGACCCGGGTCACCGGCCGCCGCCACCGATAATCATGCCCGTGAAGGATCTTGGATTTCGCCGGGCCGCGCCCGCACTCGCCGTCTTCGCGGCCGTCCGGCTGCTCGGGCTGGCCGTGCTCGCGGTGTGGTGCGCGGCGGCCGGCAGCAGCCCGCACACGCTGCTGTCCGCCCGCTGGGACTCGCTCTGGTACGCCCGCATCGCCGCGGAGGGGTACGGGTACGAGGTGGCCCTCCCCAACGGGGACGTCCACTCGAACCTGGCGTTCTTCCCGTTGCTGCCCTGGCTGGAGCGGCTGGCGTCGGCACCGACGGGGCTGTCGTACGGCTCCGCGGGCCTGGTGGTGTCGGTGGCCGCGGGACTCGCGGCGGCCTGGGGGATCTTCGCGGTGGCCGACCTGGTCCACGGCCGCCGCGCCGGGGTGTTCGCCGCCGGGGTCTGGGCGGCGCTGCCCGTCGGGATCGTGCAGTCGATGGCGTACAGCGAGTCGCTCTTCACCGCGCTGGCGGCCTGGGCCCTGTACGGCGCCCTGCGCGGCCGGTGGCTGACGGCGGGGCTGCTCGCCGCGGCGGCCGGGCTGACCCGCCCGGTCGGGGCCGCGGTGGTCGCGGCGGTGTGGGTGGCCGTCCTACTGGCCCGGCGGCGCGGGGAACGCTCCCGGCGGATGGCGGCGGGTGCGCTGCTCGCCCCCGCGGGCGCGGCGGCGTACGTGCTGTGGGTCGGGGCGCGCACCGGCGGCGGGCTGCTCGGGTACCTGGACGTGCAGGGCGGCTGGGGCAACGGCTTCGACGGCGGCTGGGCCTTCGCCCGGTTCATCGGCGGGAAGCTGGCCTCGTCCGCCTTCCCCGCCGGGGTGGGGCTGATCGCGGGCGTCGTGCTGGTGCTGTGGCTGTACGCGAAGTGCGTGCGCCAGCGGCAGCCGGCGCCGCTGCTCGTGTACTGCGGGATCGTCGTGGCGCTCGCGCTGTGCGCCTCCGGGTACTTCGGCTCCAAGCCCAGGCTGCTGCTCCCGGCCTTCCCGCTGCTGCTGCCCGTGGCCCTGGCCCTGGCCCGGTGGCGGACCGTGCGGGCCTCCGCGGTCCTGGGCGCGGCGGCCCTGGTCTCGGCGGCGTACGGGGCGTTCTGGCTGAACGGCTCGGGACCTCCGTAGAAATGAAAACGACTCACCGACATAAAGCCTGGATAAGCACGGGAAACAATTACCGGAACGGCCGATCAAGACCTCCTCAACCGCTGCCGAAATAACCGGAATTAAGTCTCGCGTGAGACCAACTCCACATCACATGGTCATCACAAAGCCCGCGATTCGCCCGGCTTGAGCATCGGCGGACGGTAACGTCGATTGAGTGCGTACCGATCAAATCCTGACCCGTCTGGAGCGGGTGTTCGCCCGGCTGGACCGGGAACCAGAGCGACCGGCTCATCTGCAAACCCCGCAGATGAGCCGGCACCGCGTCGTACTCCTCGGATCGACCCTCGCCTTCTACCTCGCGATCGTCGTGGCCGTACTGACCACGTCCTGGCTCGTCCGCCTGGACTGGCAGGTCATGTTCTTCCGGCCCTACGAACAGTGGCCGCAGGTGCACGCGTTCCTCGACTACCTCGTCGTGCTCGGCCAGCGCGGGCCCACCGCGGTCATGGTCGCCGCCTGGCTCGGCTGGCGCTCCTGGCGGCAGCACACCCTCCGCCCCCTGATCGCCCTCGGCGTGGCCCTGCTCCTCCTCAACATCACCGTCGGGGCCGTGAAGCTCGGTCTCGGCCGGCTCGGTCCGCACTACGCCACGGAGATCGGCTCGGCCGAGCTCTTCGCGGGCGGCGATATATTCCCTTCCGGCCACACCGCCAACGCCGTTGTGACCTGGGGAATCCTGGCCTACCTGGCCTCCACCGTGGTCACCCGGCGGGTGCTGTCCGTGGTCTCCGCGGTCGTCTCGCTGAGCGTGGGCGCCACCACCGTGTACCTCGGCACCCACTGGGTCAGCGACGTCCTGCTCGGCTGGTCCGCGGGTCTGCTGATCCTGCTGGCCCTCCCCTGGTTCGAGCCGCTGATCGCCCGGTCCGAGGCCTACGTCTTCGAGCTGCGCGAGCTGCTGCGCCGCCGCGCGGAGACCGGACGGATGCCCGCGCCGGTCGTCACCGCGCTCACCCCGCTGCTCTCCGCGGGCGGCAAGTGGCAGCTGCGGGCCGGCGGCGACCCGGCCGGGGAGCCGGCCCCGGCACCCGTCCCGCAGCCCGCCGTCGCGGCAGCGGCCGCCACGGTCGCCGCGCACTCCCCGGCGCCCCGGCCTGCCGGGCACGCGTCCGGACGGCAGCACGTGATCCGCTCCGAGCGGACTCCCGTCACACCGGTCGGCAGCCGCCGCCCGGCCCACGGCGAGCGGGCTCCCGCCCGCGGGACGGCGGCCGCCGCGGCCCGTCCGGTCGCCGGCGGCTGAGCGCCACCGCGGGGGCGGTACGCACCACTTGACCCCGCGACACGAAGGCGGGCCGGGTCCCAGACCCGGCCCGCCTTCTGCGTTCGTCAGCGCCACGCCCGGACGTTCGTCCATCCCGGGTCACGCTTGTGTCACAGAATATCTACAACCGCCAATTGTTTTACGGTCCGCGACACGCCCGCCGTCAAGACCCTCCGGAATTCCTCCCGAGAGCCGACGCATTTCCCCCGGCCATTGCCGCCACTCCCGCGGTCCCGGCCCTGGACCAGACCAACCGAATGCCCCTCAGGACCGCTACATTTCCTTCACTTCTCCTGCTCCGACGGCGCGTCCCAGGAGATCCCGCGCGGCCCTGATCCGGTCGGTCAGCTCCGGCGGCTCGACCACTTCGAACTCACAGCCGAGCAGCATGACGTGAATCACCAGAACGTCCAGGCTCACCGCCCCGGTGCGCAGCAGACAGCTGTTCCCGTCGACCGGTTCCAGGGCTCCGTCGCTCGGCCCGATGATCCGTGCCGCGTCCTGCGCCGACACCTTCAGCCGCACCACCGCGCGGGCCGCGTACGCCCGCTGCGACACGCCTTGGGAGACGTACGCGGCCAGGTCCTCGGCGGGCGGCCGGCGCGGAGCGAACCGCGGGCCGTGCGGGGGCCTGGGCTCGATGCGGTCGGCGCGGAAGGTCCGCCAGTCCTCCCGCTCCACGTCCCAGGCGACCAGGTACCAGCGGCGCTCGGTGCACACCAGCCGGTGCGGCTCGACCGTGCGGCGGGTGGCGTTGCCCCCGTGGTCCCGGTACTCGAAACGGAGCCGCTCGCCGTCCCGGCACACGGCGGCGAGCCCGGCCAGCACCGAGGGGTCCACGGTGGACCGCTCGGCGCCGCGCAGCATCGGCACCGTGAACTCGTTGAGCGCCGAGACCCGCCGCCGCAGCCGCGAGGGCAGCACCTGCTCCAGTTTCGCCAGGGCCCGTACGGAGGCCTCCCCGATGCCCTCGACGCCGTTCCCGGCGGCGGTGCGCAGCCCGACGGCCACCGCCACGGCCTCGTCGTCGTCGAGCAGCAGCGGCGGCAGCTCGGCGCCCGCGCCCAGCTGGTAGCCGCCGCCGGTGCCGGGGCTGGCGTTCACCGGGTACCCGAGCTCCCGCAGCCGGTCCACGTCCCGCCGGACCGTCCGCGGCGTCACCCCGAGCCGCTCCGCGAGGTCGGCGCCGGTCCATTCGCGGTGGGCCTGCAGCAGGGACAGCAGGCGCAGCAGTCGTGCGGAGGTCTCGAGCATGCCCAGAGTCTGCCAGCGGGCCCCGCGGTCCGTGCACGACCGGTTTCAGCAGGGCAGCAACGCCGGCGCCGACTCGCCGCTGAGTTCGATCAGCCCGCACAGGCTCTTCAGCGAGACCTTCCAGACCCCGTCGTCGAGCACCGAGATCCCCTTGCTGTCGGACAGCGCCGGGGAACCGGAGACCAGCAGGTCGTAGGTCACGGTCGCCTGGGTGGGGGAGGTGAAGGTGATGTTCTTGACCTTCGCTGCGGTCTTGTCCGCGCTGGGGAGGCGCGCGAGGCCTCCCAGTACCGGCTCCAGGAAGTCACCGTGCTCCAGCACGGCGGCCTTCTCCTGCGTGGTGGACTTCGGGTCGAAGAAGACGACCCAGTTCTTCTCGATCTGCGCCTTGGCCGCAGCGGGATCGGCCGGACCGTCCGCGGCGGGCACGGCCGGGGCCGCGGCGCCCGGCGGCACCGCCACCCCTGCCTCCGCCGCCGAGGCGGCTCCGGCCAGGGGCGGCACGACCAGCAGCACTGCGGCCGCCGCCAGCCCCGCGGCACGCGGGTGTCTTCTCTGGCCCATCTGGCTCACCACCGTCCAAGCCGTACGATTCGACGCTTCCAGGTTCAGCGCCCACCCCCCGTCCCGCAACGCGCGCCGGCTCCACCGCGCCGGGGCCAGACCCCTCGCCGCGGAAAATCCAGCCCCGCCGGCGTTCGAGGCGCGGGGTCCGGGGCGGAGCCCCGGCGGCTGCGCCGCAGCCGCACCACGCAGGGAGCCCGGCCCGCGCACCGCGTCACGGCGCGACGGGGATCAGCGGCGGACCCGCGGGGCGGCGGCGGCCCCCGGAACCGCGGCCGGCGCCGGCTTCGCCATCGGCGGGGCGGCGGCCACCGGCGGGGCGACGGCCATCGGCGGCACCGCAGCCACCGGCGCCGCGGCCACCGGCCCCGGGACCACCAGCAGCATCCCGATCCCGATCACCCCCGGCCGCGCCCCGATCACCGCCCGGTTCGCCGCGTACACCGCCTGCCAGCCCCCCGCCACCCGGTACCGGCGGGCGATCCCGTACAGCGTGTCCCCGGCCCGCACCGTGTGCATCCGGCCCGCCAGCCCGTACCGCTTCGAGCACACCGGCCAGGCGTCCCACCCCTGCCGGGCGAGGACGTCCTGCGCGACCCGGATCTGCTGCCCGCGGCTCGCGAGGTCGGCCCGCTTCGCGAACGCCAGCCCGCCGTACTCCTCCCACGTCGGCTGCCAGAACTGCAGCCCGCCGTAGAAGCCGTTGCCGGTGTTGACCGCCCAGCGGCCGCTGCTCTCGCAGTCGGCCACGCAGTCCCAGGGCCATTCCCCGCCCGGCCCGCAGTCACCGGGCCCCTTCCCGATCAGTCCGGGCGAACCGGGGTGCGCCACCCCCGCGGGTCCCGGAGCGGGCGGCGGCGGGGCCGCTGCCGCCGCACCGGAGGGGAGTACGAGTGCCAGCACGGCGGCAGCGGTGACGGTGACGGCGGCGCTGACGGCGCCCCGCCGGATCCCGAGGTTGGGCATCGCGTCACGCTACGCGCGGCCCCGCCGCCCTCCCGGCCCGGCACGCCGCGCGCCTGCGGGCCCCACCCGGTCGGCCGACCGCACCGCCTCCCCGAAACGGCCATCTCCGCACACCAACTGCGCACAACCAGAAAAGAGTTCGCACGAAAACAAAGCCCCGGTCGGACGGTTCACTCTTCCGGGGGCCCGGTTCGATTCCGTTCCCTCCAATGGCGTGACCCCGGCCGCCGATCCCCCGTTGAGCCCGGCGAGCCGGGATCCGCCCGGCCCGCACCTATGCCGAGGAGCCACCCCGTGCCGCGCATGCTCGACGTCAGTGATGAGGTACGTGCCGAGATCGGTGACGAAGAAGCCGAGAGGCTGCTCGTCGGCGACGACGCACCGCGCAGTTACGACTGCACCTCCTGCCGCACCCCCGGCGACCCCGAGAGCGACCGCACCAGCACGGTGCTCTTCGTCGGCGAGGAGACCGCCGTGCTGGCCTTCGCCCACGCCACCTGCATCCCCTCGCAGGTCGTCACCGTGTCCGAGGAGCAGCTGCAGGGCGCCGTCCGCAGCATCACCGGCGACAGCCCGGCCCCCGCCGTGCCCGTCCTGCCGTCCCCCGGTGACGGCCCGCAGAACGTGCCCGGCGGCCAGGCCGTCCTCGGCATCACCAGCGGCCTGGTCCTGATCGGCGGCGAGCTGCACCCCGCCCTGGTCGTCGAGCCGACCGCGCCGATCGCCCGCCCCGGCACCACCGGCCCCGGGGACGACTTCCTGCCGCTCCTCATCGAGCAGGGCTTCATCCCGGTCACCGACACCGCGGAGCTCCCCACCGCCCTCGGCGGCTGGTCCGTGCTGCTCGCGGGCGGCCAGCTGCACGCCGTGCTGCAGCCGGGCACCGACGGCGGCCAGGTCGCCTGGTGGCAGGCGCACCAGGCGCTGTCGGTCACCGACGGCTGGCGGACCGCCGTCAACAAGACCCAGCGCGTGCTCATCTACGCCGCCCCGGTCGGCTCCATCGGCCAGCAGCCCCGCGAGGACCTGCTGCGCGACGCCCTGGACAAGGCCGCCGCCGCGGGCAAGCTCGTGGCCGCCTCCATGCCCCTCGCGGGTACCCCGGGGGCCTGACGCCCACCGGCCCCGGAACGGCCGCCGGCCCCTTCACCCCGGGGCCCGGCGGTGTGCGCCGGGGGTGCGCGGTCCGTCCCGCGCACCCCCGGCCTCTTGCGTTTTCGCCCCGTTCACCCCGCATCCGCAGGGCACCGCGTTCGTTGGCTGGTACGTGCACTCATACGACTCCTCCCGCGCCCCCGCCCGTACGAGCACCGTCTCGCCCACCCCGATCTACGACACGCTGTACTCGGAGTACCTGCGTGCCTTCCGGGCACTGCCCGGCGACCGCACGGGCGAGGAGGACCTCGGGTTCACGGCGTTCTCGTACGGGGGCGGTTACACCGGCGGCAGCTCGTACTCCGGCGGCTGGAACGGTTCCGCGTGGCAGCGCGTCGACGACTGGCAGCCCTCGTACAGCCCGCAGCCGCCCGCCTACTCCTACGCGGGCACCGCGTCCGAGCCCTCCCCCGCATACAGCGGCGGGCGGCAGCACCAGACCGGGATGACGCACATCCCGGCGGCCCTGCCGCCCGCTCCGCGCCGGGGCTACTGACCCCGGTACCGCTGCTCCTGCCCGGTACTACTTCTTCTTCTTGTACTGGGCGCCGCGCTTCTCGCGCACCCGCACCGAGATGTGGATCGGGGTGCCCTCGAAGCCGAACTCCTCGCGCAGCCGGCGCTCGATGAAGCGCCGGTAGCCGTGCTCCAGGAAGCCGGACGCGAAGAGGACGAACCGCGGCGGCTTGCTGCCGGCCTGGGTACCGAACAGGATGCGGGGCTGCTTGCCGCCGCGGATCGGGTGCGGGTGGGCGGCGACGACCTCACCGAGGAAGGCGTTCAGCCGGCCGGTGGGGATGCGCGTCTCCCAGCCCGCGAGGGCGGTCTCGATCGCCGGGACCAGCTTCTCCATGTGGCGGCCGGTGAGCGCCGAGACGTTCACCCGGGGCGCCCAGGAGACCTGCTGCATCTCGGTCTCGATCTCGCGCTCGAGGTAGTAGCGGCGCTCCTCGTCGAGCTCGTCCCACTTGTTGTAGGCGATCACGATCGCGCGGCCGGACTCGACGGCCATGGTGATGATGCGCTGGTCCTGGACGCTGATCTGCTCGGTCGTGTCGATCAGGATGACCGCGACCTCGGCCTTCTCCACGGCCGCGGCCGTGCGCAGGGAGGCGTAGTAGTCGGCGCCCTGCTGGAGGTGGACCTTCTTGCGGATGCCGGCGGTGTCGACGAACTTCCAGGTGACGCCGCCGAGCTCGATCAGCTCGTCGACCGGGTCGCGGGTGGTGCCGGCCAGCTCGTTGACGACGACCCGCTCCTCCTTCGCGACCTTGTTGAGCAGCGAGGACTTGCCCACGTTCGGGCGGCCGATGAGCGCGATGCGGCGGGGGCCGCCGATGGGGGTGCCGGCGCCGAAGGTCTGCTCGGGGGCCTCGGGAAGGGCCTCGAGGACGGCGTCCAGCATGTCGCCGGTGCCGCGGCCGTGCAGCGAGGAGACCGGGTGCGGCATGCCGAGGCCCAGGGACCACAGGGCGGCCGCGTCGGACTCGCCGCTCTGGCCGTCGACCTTGTTGGCGCACAGCACGACGGGCTTCTTGGACTTGCGCAGCAGGCGTACGACGGCCTCGTCGGTGTCGGTGGCGCCGACCTTGGCGTCGACGACGAAGACCACGGCGTCGGCGGACTCGATGGCGTACTCGGCCTGGGCGGCGACGGAGGCGTCGATGCCGAGGACGTCCTGCTCCCAGCCGCCGGTGTCGACGACCGTGAAGCGGCGGCCCGCCCACTCGGCCTCGTACATGACGCGGTCGCGGGTGACGCCGGGCTTGTCCTCTACGACCGCCTCGCGGCGGCCGATGATGCGGTTCACCAGGGTCGACTTGCCGACGTTCGGCCGCCCCACGATGGCGAGGACGGGGAGGGGACCGGCAGCGGCCTCCTGGAGGGCACCTTCGACGTCCTCGATGTCGAAGCCCTCTTCCGCGGCGAGCTCCATGAACTCCGCGTACTCGGCATCGCCAAGTGCTCCGTGGTCGTGCTGGTCGTTCATGAAGTCCGTTCCTCGTCGTTCGTGGTGATCGGTGGTACCCGCGCAGCGCGGTTCCACTACTAGGTCAAGTCTCGCTCAGCGCCCGGTGAGGCGCTTGGCGTCGGCCAGGTGGGCGGTCAGCCGGTCCTGGATGCGTACGGTGGCCTGGTCCAGCGCGGTACGGGTGCGGCGGCCACTGCCGTCCCCGGCGTCGAAGGCCGAGCCGAAGACGACGTCGACCCGGCTCTTGAGGGCGGGCAGCCCCTTGACGAGCCGCCCCGGCGTGTCGCCGCTGCCCAGCACGGCCACCGGCACGATGGGCGCGCCGCTGCGGACCGCGAAGTAGGCGAGCCCGGCGCGCAGCGAGGCGAAGTCCCCTTCGCCCCGGGTGCCCTCGGGGAAGATCCCCAGGGCGCCGCCGTTGTCGAGCACGTTCAGGGCGCGGCCTATGGCCGTCCGGTCGGGACCGCTGCGGTCGACCTTGACCTGCCCGATCCCTTCGAGGAAGGGGCCGAGCGGGCCGACGTACGCTTCCTTCTTGATCAGGAAGTGCAGGGGTCGCGGCGCGGTGCCCATCACCATGGGGCCGTCGATGTTGTGCGAGTGGTTCACGGCGAGGATGACGGGGCCCGAAGCGGGCACCTTCCAGGCGCCGAGCACGCGGGGCTTCCACAGCCCGTACATGAGCCCGATGCCGATGCGCCTGCCGACCGCCGCACCCTTGAGGGAGGGCGTACCGCTCACTTGCGACCCGCCCGCTTCTCTTCCACCAGGGTCACGACGCACTCGATGACCTGGTCGAGCGTGAGCTCGGTGGTGTCGACCTCGACGGCGTCGCCGGCCTTGGCCAGGGGGGAGGTCTTGCGGCCGGAGTCCGCGGCGTCGCGCTTGATCAGCGCCGCCTTGGTGGCCGCGAGGTCGGCGGCCTCCTTGCCGCGCAGCTCACCGCTGCGGCGGGCCGCGCGGGCCTCCGGGGAAGCGGTGAGGAAGATCTTCAGGTCGGCGTCGGGCAGCACGGTGGTGCCGATGTCCCGGCCCTCGACGACGATCCCGTCGGCCTCCTCGGCCGCCTCGGCGGCGATGGAGCGCTGGAGCTCGGTGATCAGGGCGCGCACCTCGGGGACGGCGCTGACGGCGCTGACCTTGGAGGTGACCTCCTGGGTACGGATGGGACCGGCGGCGTCGAGGCCGTCCACGGTGATGGTGGGCGCGGCCGGGTCCGTACCGGAGACGATGGCGGGCTTGCCGGCGGCGAGGGCGATCGCCTCCGGGTCCTCGGTGTCCACGCCGTTGGTGATCATCCACCAGGTGATGGCCCGGTACTGGGCACCGGTGTCCAGGTAGCGCAGCCCGAGCTTGGCGGCGACGGCCTTCGAGGTGCTGGACTTGCCCGTGCCGGAGGGACCGTCGATGGCGACGATCACGGCTGCCGGAGCTGCGGTTTCCACGGTGCGGGCACCTTCCTGGTTAGCGCGTAGGTGTGCAGGCGCGCAAAAACGCCCCTGCTCCAGGTTACCGGCCCCGGGAAGCCCCCGGTCCCGGGCGGCTCAAAGCCCCGGGGCAGCGCCCCGTACCCCGCTCCTCAAACGCCGGAGGGGCTGGAGTTCCGGCGTTTGAGGCGTGGGGTCCGGGGTCCGGGGCGGCGCCGCGGCAGCGGCGCCGTGCCCGCCCCGCCCGGCCGCCGCCCCGCGGGGCTACTGCTGCCGCAGCGCCCAGCCCCGCTCCCGGAGCTCGGCCGTCAGGCCGGCTACCGCCCGCGGCTCCACCATCAGCTGGACCAGACCCGCCTGCTGCCCGGTCGCGTGCTCGATCCGCACGTCCTCGATGTTGACGCCCGCCCGCCCCGCATCGGCGAAGATCCGCGCCAGCTCGCCCGGCTGGTCGGAGATGAGCACGGCCACCGTCTCGTAGACCGTCGGCGCCGCGCCGTGCTTGCCCGGCACCCGCACCCGTCCCGCGTTCCCGCGCCGCAGGACGTCCTCGATCCCGGCGGCGCCGCTGCGCCGCTTCTCCTCGTCGGCCGACTGCAGGCCCCGCAGCGCCTCGACGGTCTCCTGCAGGTCGGCCGCGATCCCGGCCAGGACGTCCGCCACCGGCCCCGGGTTCGCCGACAGGATCTCCACCCACATCCGGGGGTCGGAGGCCGCGATCCGCGTCACGTCCCTTATCCCCTGCCCGCACAGCCGGACGGCCGTCTCGTCGGCGCCTTCCAGCCGGGCCGCGACCATGCTGGACACCAGCTGCGGGGTGTGGGAGACCAGCGCCACCGCCCGGTCGTGGGCCTCCGCGTCCATCACGATGGGGACGGCCCGGCACAGGGCGACCAGTTCCAGGGCGAGGTTCAGCACCTCGTGCTCCGTGTCCCGGGTCGGGGTCAGCACCCAGGGGCGGCCCTCGAAGAGGTCCGCGGAGCCCGCGAGCGGCCCCGACCGCTCCTTGCCGGCCATCGGGTGGGTGCCGATGTAGGAGGTCAGGTCCACGCCGAGCTCCGTGAGCTCCTGCCGCGGCCCGCCCTTGACGCTGGCCACGTCCACGTACGCACGCGCCACGCCGCGCCCGATCACGTCCGCCAGGGTCGCCGCCACGTGGGCCGGCGGTACGGCGACGATCGCGAGGTCGACCTGGCCCTCGAAGGGCTCGTCGGTGCCGGCGCCGAGGGCGGCCGCGGTACGGGCCTGGGCCGGGTCGTGGTCGACGAGGTGGACGGTGATGCCCCGGCCCGACAGGGCGAGTGCTGCGGAGGTGCCGATCAGTCCGGTTCCGATGACGACGGCGGTTCTCACGGGGGCGCTCCAGGGTTGCGTAAGGGATCAAGGACTCTGCGTGGCCAGAGTAGCCAGAGTGGGCAGCGCGAGGGCCCGGCCGCCCATCCCGTGGGACGGGGCCGCCGGGCCCTCGTGCGAAACCTGTCGTACGGCGGGTCAGAGGGCCTGTGCCTTGATGATGTCCTCCAGTGAACCGGACGGCATCCGACCGCTCGGGGTCAGCCTGTCGACGGCCTGCGGCAGGGTCTGCGCGATCTGGTCCGCGGCCTGCTCCGGACTGACGCCCGCTTCCCGGGCGACCTGCTGCAGGGTGTCGGCCGGCAGCGCCTCCCTGACCTGTGCGCCGCTGACGGGCTGGTTGTCCCCCGTGCCGATCCAGGACTGGGCCTGGTCCCCGAGGCCGGACCTGGTCAGCATGTCCAGGAGCCCGCCGAGCGGGTTGCCGTTCCCGCCGGCCTGGGCGCCGCCACCGCCCGCGCCGCCGCCGCCCATGAGCGCGCCGAGCAGGGAGCCGAGGATGTTGCCACCGCCCTGACCGCCGCCGGAGCCGCCGAGGAGGCCGCCGAGAAGGGAGCCGAGGTCGTTACCCGCCATCGTGATGCCTTTCGAAGAGGGACCGGGCCGCGCGGACAGCGTCGTCAACCCGGCTTCGAGACACGGACAATCTCGCTGATAGCGGTTGATACCGCCACCTGGCGCACGGCTCCCCGGCCGCTGGGGTAGAACGATCGGCATGATCTTCCACATCGTCCCGCTCGCCGACTGGACCGCCGCGCCCGACCTTCCGTACGCCCCGCCCTCGCTCGACTCCGAGGGTTTCGTGCACTGTTCGGCGGACCGGGCGACCGCCCTCGCGATCGTCGAGGCGCACTACCGGGAGCTGCCGGGGACCCTGCTCGCGGTGGAACTCGACGAGGCCGCGCTGACTGCGGAGGTCCGCCGGGAGGGTGACGCGGGCGACCGCTACCCGCATGTTTTCGGCCCGTTGAACCGGGAAGCAGTGGGGCGCGTGTTCGAGGTGGTACGCACACCCGGCAGCCCTGCCTCACTGGCCCCATGGGAGCCCACCGCCCGCGCCGACGGCGCGGCGGACTTCACCTGAGGGCCGGTACAGGCCAGGATGCTGCTCGCCCGACCGGCCACACAGCTGAGCTGAGGAGACACCCATGAGCGACCCCACGACCACCGCCCGCCGCACTGTCCTGGCGGTGGGAGCGGCAGCCCTCGCGGGCGGCACCCTCGCCGCGTGCGGCAGCAGCGAGAAGGAACAGCCCAAGAGCGAATCGGGCAGCGCGGCCACCCCGTCCTCGGGCGGTTCCGCCTCCGCGCCCGCGGCGGGCGGCAAGGCCATCGCCAAGGCGGCGGACGTACCGGTGGGCGGCGGCACGGTCCTCAAGGAGGAGAAGCTGGTCGTCACCCAGCCCACCGCCGGGTCGTTCCGCTGCTTCAGCGCGGTCTGCACGCACCAGGGCTGCCTGGTCAACAAGGTGGAGAACGGCACCATCGACTGCCCCTGCCACGGCAGCAAGTTCCAGGTCGCGGACGGCGCCGTGGCCCACGGCCCGGCCACCAAGCCGCTGCCCGAGAAGAAGATCACCGTGGCTCCGGACGGGAACATCTCGCTCGCGTAGCGGGGGCCTCGGCGCCTAACCTCCCGGGATGGACGATCTGACACTGGTACGGGACCACACGGTCTACCGGTGCGTGATGGGGTCCCGGGCGTTCGGGCTGGCGACGGAGGCGAGCGACACCGACCGGCGCGGTGTCTACCTCGCCCCGACGCCGCTGTTCTGGCGGTTCGAGAAACCCCCCACGCACGTGGAGGGCCCTCGGGACGAGGAGTTCTCCTGGGAGCTGGAGCGCTTCTGCGAGCTCGCCCTGCGCGCCAACCCGAACATCCTGGAGTGCCTGCACTCCCCGCTCGTGGAGGAGGCCACGCCGGTCGGTGAGGAACTCCTCTCCCTGCGCGGTGCGTTCCTCTCCCGCCGGGCCCACACCAGCTTCAGCCGGTACGCGGCTTCCCAGCGCGGCAAGCTCCTCGCGGACGTCCGCGTCCACGGGGCCCCGCGCTGGAAGCACGCCATGCACCTGCTGCGGCTGCTGCTGTCCTGCCGCGACCTGCTGCGCACGGGCCGTCTGACCGTCGACGCGGGTCCGTACCGCGAGCGCCTGCTCGCCGTCCGCCGCGGCGAGGCCTCCTGGGAGGAGGTCGACGCCTGGATGGCGCGGCTCCAGGAGGAGACGGAGTCGGCCCTCTCGACCACGCCCCTGCCCGCGGAGCCGGATCTGGCCCGCGTCGAGGACTTCCTGGTGCGCACGCGCCGCGCCGCGGCCTCCTAGTGCGGTGACCGGAAAGGTTCACCAGGTCGCGGCGCCCGGCACGGCACCTCGCCGCGTCAGCCGAGCTGCGTGCGGCGCCGTACGACCAGCTCGTCGAGCGCGTCGTACGCGGACGCGTGCTCCGGCAGCGCCGACGCGGCCTGCGCCGCGTCCAGCACCGCGTGCAGCGCCTCGAAGTCGCTGCGCACCCCGGCGGGGTCCGGCCCTTCGTAGCCCCCGTGCTCGGCGGCCACCTTGGCCTCGATCAGGGCCCCCAGGTACGGCGGCGCCTCGGCCACCTCGCCGAGCAGGGTCGGCAGGTGCGCCTGCACCTCGCCCGACCGCATCAGGTGGATGCCGGTGAGCAGGGCCCGGAACGCATAGAGCACCGGCTTGAGTTCGCGGGCCTTGTCGAAGAGCCGCCACTGGGTGTTGGCGAAGCCCCGGTAGTGGTGGGCGTGGTGGGAGGTCAGGACGCCCGGGGCCAGCGCGATCAGCTCCTCGTGCGTCGGCGTCGTGTGGACGACGAGCGGGGACAGCAGCTGCTCCAGGACGTAGCCGTTGCGGTTCAGCATCAGGCGGACGAACTTGCGCAGGTCGTGCGTGACCAGGTCCATCTCCACGTCGTCCCGGTCCCACATACGGGTGCGGGTCTCCTCGGGGTCGCGGAGCCCGAGGAGGGCTCCGGCCGGGAGCAGGTGCGCACCGCGCAGGTCGACGTCGGAGTCCCGGGAGGGGAATCCGTACAGGTGGGCGCCCGAGACCGTGGCGAAGAGCAGCGGGTCGGGCTGCTCCGCCACGACGGGGGCGAGGTCGAGACTCAGGGCATCCAGCATGGATCAAGCATCCCAGAGGGCTCCGAAGGCCAGGAGCTCGTCCCGGTACTCGATGCGGCCCTCCCAGTCGCGGGGCCAGACGTCCGCGCCGAGGTGGGCTCCCGCGAAGGCGCCGGCGAGGCAGGCGATGGAGTCCGAGTCGCCCTTGGTGCAGGCCCCGCGGCGCAGGGCCAGGAGGGGTTCGTCGGGGAAGAGCAGGAAGCACTGGAGGGCGGTCGCGAGGGCCTCCTCCGCGATCCAGCCGTCGCCGGTGGTGAGGCAGGGGTCGGTTTCCGGGGAGGGGCTGCGCAGGGCGGCCGCCAGCCGGTCGAGGACGGCCAGGCACTCGTCCCAGCCGCGCGCGATGAAGGACTCGGGCGAGGCGTCGGAGGCGGTGCGCATCCACAGGTCGCCCAGCCAGCGCTCGTGGTAGCGGGTGCGGTTCTCCAGGGCGTACGAGCGCAGCAGCCCGACCAGCCCCGTCACCTCGGTGCCCTGCGCCAGGAGGTGGACCGCGCGGGCCGTCAGGTCGGAGGCGGCGAGCGCCGTGGGGTGGCCGTGGGTGAGGGCCGACTGGAGCTGGGCGGCGCCCGCCCGTTCCTCCTCGGTCCAGCCGGGGACCAGCCCCACGGGGGCCACCCGCATGTTCGCGCCGCAGCCCTTGGAGCCGATCTGGCTGGCGTCCCGCCAGTCCCGCTCGGGGTGGTTCAGCAGCGAGCAGGCCCGCAGGCAGGTGTTGCCGGGGGCGCGGTTGTTCTCCGGCGAGTGGTACCAGTCGACGAACTCCTCGCGGACCGGGCGGGCGAGGCGCAGCGGGCCCACCCGGCCCCGCTCGGCGGCGGTCCGTATGCCTCGCGCCAGGGCGAGGGTCATCTGGGTGTCGTCCGTGACGATCGCCGGGCGGGGCAGCTTCATCTCCCGCCAGGGGCCGGTCTTGGCCAGGATCGACGGCACGTCGTTGAACTCGGTGGGGAAGCCGAGGGCGTCGCCCAGGGCCAGCCCGAGCAGGGCGCCGGTCGCGGCTCGCTTCGTCATCGCGTGGGTCCTTCGGGTCGGAGCAGTGGCGGGTGGAGGGCCGTCGCGGGGCCGGCCCGGTAGAGGGCGGCCGGTTTGCCGCGCCCGCCGGTCAGCCGGGCGGCGCCCGGTACGGCTTCGACGAACCCGGGCGTGGCGAGGACCTTGCGGCGGAAGTTGGGGCGGTCGAGGGTGGTGTCCCAGACGGTCTCGTAGACGGCCTGGAGCTCCCCGAGGGTGAATTCGGGCGGGCAGAAGGCGGTGGCCAGGCAGGTGTACTCCAGCTTCGAGCGGATCCGCTCGCGGGCGTCGCCCAGGATGACCGCGTGGTCGAAGGCCAGTTCCCGGGCCTCCCCCACGGGCACCCAGCGGGCGTGCGCTGCGTCGCCGCCCCCCTCCGGCGCCGGCTCCGGCAGGTCCGGGACCAGCGCCGTGAAGGCCACCGAGACCACCCGCATCCGGGGGTCGCGGTCCGGTTCGCTGTAGGTGCGCAGCTGTTCCAGGTGCAGGGCCGCCACCAGGGGCTCCGCGAGGCCGGTCTCCTCGGCCAGTTCGCGGCGGGCGGCGGTCTCGGCGGACTCCCGGGGCAGGACGAAGCCGCCGGGCAGCGCCCAGGCCCCCTCGTAGGGCTCCTGGCCGCGCCGGATGAGCAGCACGTGCAGGAGCCCGGCCCGTACGGTGAACACCGCGAGGTCGACGGTCACCGCGAACGGCGAGAAGGCGTACGGGTCGTAGCCCGCGGGGGGCGCGCCACTCATCGGTTCTCCGGCAGGGGGTCGGCGAAGTGCCAGCCCTCGGCGAGCAGCTCGTCGACGGCCGCCACCGCGGCGGCCAGCCGTTCCTCGCGGCTGCCCCGCATGACGAGGTGGCGTCTGCCGGTGCGCTCCAGTTCCTCCCGGAACCGTCCGGTCATCCAGGGCCGCAGGTGCGGGCCGTCGCGCAGTCCGTCGTCCTCGAAGGGCACGTCCGCGTCGTCCGTCAGCAGGTACAGGTCGCGCCGGGTGAGGGCGGCGGTCTTCTCGACCTCCTCGTTGCGTCCGCCGACGTAGCGCTCGTGCCAGATGCCGGTGGCGAAGGAGTCGGTGTCGCAGAACAGCACCGGCGAGCCCAGCCGGGCCGCCTGCTCCTCCTCCGCGTCCTGCCGCCGGGCGATGACCGGGAACTCCTGCGAGGCGAAGGTGATGTCCTCCCAGGTGGCCGCCGGGTCGGCGGCGCGGGCCGCCGCCAGTTTCTCCTCGCTGTAGCGGCGCCCGTACTCGGCGACCCAGCCCGTCGCGGCCCACACCCCGCCACGGGCCCGGTAGTGCGCCGCGAGCGCCCGGGACAGCGTCGTCGTGCCGGTGGACTCGGCGCCCAGTACGACGACCCGCCGGGCCAGGGAGGCCCGTACGGCCGGCCCCAGGAAGTCCCAGCAGCCCGCGGGATCGGCCCGTACGGCCGTCCCGGAGACGGGGAACAGGCTGCGGGCCGGGTCGACGCAGACCTCCTCGGCGCCGAACCGCCGTGCGAGCTCGGTCCCGTACTGCTCCGAGGTGAAGACGGCGTCGACGGGCCGGCCGACCGCTTCCCGGAAGATCGCCATGTGCGCCTCCCAGACCGCGGGGTCCGTGAGGTCGACCGGGATGTCGTCGACCGCGCCGACGACGTCCGCGCCGGGGTGCTCCTCGCGCATCCAGGCGACCCGGTCGGCGAGCGGGACCGACTCCACGGAGGCCGCGCACACGAGCACGGTGAGCCGGTCGCAGCGGTCCTGGGCGGTGCGCACCAGGTGGTGGTGGCCGGCGTGCGGCGGGTAGAACTTGCCGAGCACCAGCCCGTGGGCGTAGCGCCTCATGCCGTCGCCCCCAGCGCCGTACGGGTCCCGCGCTCGGGGAGGTCGCGGCGCCAGCCGGCCAGCCCGGCCACGCAGAGCGCGAGGAAGCCTGCGTACAGGGCGGCGGTCAGGTAGAGCCCCTTGTACGCGTACAGCGGGATGTAGACGAGGTCGGCGGCGATCCACAGCCACCAGGACTCGACGAGCTTGCGGCACTGGCCGTAGGTGGCCGCGAGCGAGAGCCCGGTCGTCAGGGCGTCCCAGAAGGGCACGGTGGAGTCGGTGGCGCGGCCCAGCAGCACGGTGAGGGCGAGGACCCCCACCGCCCCCGCCGCGGCCAGCCGGATCCACTCGGTGCGCGTTGTGCGGCGCACCGGCAGGGCCTCGGCGGTTCCTGGTCCACCCCCGTGGGTCCAGGACCACCAGCCGTACGCGGCGAGGGCGATGAAGACGATCTGCAGTCCGGCGTCGGCGTAGAGGCCGGCCTGGACGAACAGGACGATGAAGAAGACGTTGTTGGCGATGCCGATGGGCCAGTTGGCGACGTGCTGGCGGGCGACGAGCCAGACGCACAGGGCACCAGTGGCGAATCCGAGTACCTCGGTCCAGCTCATGACGATCCCTCGTTCCCTTTAATAGTCAGGTTGACTATAAACAGGGAGGAAGGGTCCGGACAAGGGAAAAGCCCGCAGCGCCGAAGGGCGCTGCGGGCTTTTCGGGGGTTTTGCGGTACTACAGGCCGACCTCGCGCATCAGCATGCCGACCTCGGTGTTGGTCAGGCGGCGCAGCCAGCCGGACTTCTGGTCGCCCAGCTCGATCGGCCCGAACGCGGTCCGGACGAGCTTGTCGACGGGGAAGCCCGCCTCGGACAGCATGCGGCGCACGATGTGCTTGCGGCCCTCGTGGAGGGTCACCTCGACCAGGTAGTTCTTGCCGACCTGGTCGACGACGCGGAAGTTGTCGGCACGGGCGTACCCGTCCTCCAGCTCGATGCCGTCCTTGAGCCGCTTGCCGATGTCGCGCGGCAGGCTGCCGGTGATCGCGGCGACGTACGTCTTCTGCACGCCGTACTTCGGGTGCGTGAGGCGGTGGGCCAGCTCGCCGTGGTTGGTGAGCAGGATGATGCCCTCGGTCTCGGTGTCGAGCCGGCCGACGTGGAAGAGACGCGTCTCACGGTTGGTGACGTAGTCGCCCAGGCACTGGCGGCCGTCCGGGTCCTCCATGGTGGAGACGACGCCGGCCGGCTTGTTCAGCGCGAAGAACAGGTACGACTGGGTGGCGACCGTCAGGCCGTCCACCTTGATCTCGTCCTTCGGCTGGACGCGCTTGCCCTGCTCCAGCACGATCTCGCCGTTGACCTCGACGCGGGCCTGCTCGATGAGCTCCTCGCAGGCGCGGCGCGAACCCATGCCGGCGCGGGCGAGCACCTTCTGCAGGCGCTCGCCTTCCTGCTCGGCGCCCGGGAAGGTCTTCGGGGTCTTGATCACGGGCTTGTCGGCGTACCGGTCGCGCACGCGCTCCTCGATCCGCGCGTCCAGCTCGCGGGGGCGGGACTGGCCGCTGCGGCTGCCCGGACCACGGCGCGGGCCGCCGGCGCCGCCGATGCCGGGGGTCTTGGAGGTCTTGGGACCGCCCTTGGCGCCGCCGCGCGCCGCCGCGCCACGGGCGCCGCCGCCGCCGGCCTTGGGGCCGCTGCGGCCGCTGCGCTCGCCCTCGGGACCCACGTCGTAGCGGCGCTCCTCGGGGCGCGGGTTGCGGATGCGGGGGGCCGGCTGATCGCGGTCTCGCGAGTCGGAGCCGCCGCCCTGGTAGCCGCCACCACCCTGGTAGCCGCCCGAGCCGCCCCCGCGGTAGCCACCGCCGGAGGAACCGCCGGAGCTGCCGCCGCGGTAGCCGCCGCCGGAGGAACCGCCACGGGATCCGCCGGAGCTGCCGCCCCGGCTGCCACCGCCGGAGCCGCTCCCGCGGAAGCCACCGCCGCCGCTGGAGGAGCCGCCGCGGGAGTTACCGCGCCCGCCTCCGGCGCCGCCGCCGCTGTTCCTGTTGCCGCCACCGTTGCCGTTGCCGCTGCTTCGCATCAAATGTCCGTCGTCTTGTCGTCTTCATCGGTGTCCGGTGCGTCCGGATCGAACGACGGCACACCTTCTTGCGTCTCGGCTTCGATCGCGTCCGCCTCGGGGAGGAAGGGCGCGAGCTCCGGGAGCTCGTCCAGGCCGCGCAGGCCCATCCGCTCCAGAAAGTAGTTCGTCGTCCTGTACAGGATCGCACCTGTTTCGGGTTCCGTGCCCGCCTCCTCCACCAGACCGCGCTGGAGGAGGGTCCGCATGACGCCGTCGCAGTTGACTCCGCGGACCGCAGAGACCCGTGAGCGGCTCACCGGCTGGCGGTACGCGACGACCGCCAGGGTCTCCAGCGCGGCCTGCGTGAGCCGGGCCTGCTGGCCGTCCAGTACGAAGCCCTCGACGGCCGGTGCGTACTCGGCGCGGGTGTAGAAGCGCCAGCCGCCGGCCACGAGCCTCAGCTCGAAGCCGCGCCGCTGCACCGTGTACTCGTCGGCGAGCTCGCGCAGCGCGTCCGCCACCTCGCGCGGGGTGCGCTCCAGCACCTTGGCGAGGTGCGCCTCGGTCGCGGGCTCGTCCACGACCATGAGGACGGCTTCCAGGGCCGGCTTCAGCTCCAGCCCCGCCACGGCACTCGTATCGCTGCTCAATCCTTCGCCTCCACGATGATCCGGTCGAACTCGTCGGTCACGGCCGGCACGCCGTCGCCGTCCCCGCCGCTCCAGCGCACGGTGAGGGTGTTCAGGGCCTCCTCCTGGTCGAGGACCACCGCCTTCTCCCGGTAGAGCTCCAGGAGGGCCAGGAAGCGGGCGACGACGGTGAGGGTGTCGTCGGTGTCCTCGGTGAGCTCCTGGAAGGTGGCCTCGCCCCGCGCCTTCAGCATCCGCACCACGAACCCGGCCTGCTCGCGCACGCTGACGAGCGGGGCGTGGATGTGGTCCACGTAGACCTGCGGCTTGGCCTTGGGCTGCATGGCCTTGACGGCGAGCCGGGCGAACCCGTCCGCGCCGATGCCGATGACGACCTCGGGGAGCAGGTCGGCGTGGTGCGCCTCCAGGCCGACGGTCCTCGGGTACCGCCGGCCCTCGGCCTCGGCGCGGCCCTCGAAGATCTCGGCGATCTTCTTGTAGGCCCGGTACTGGAGCAGCCGCGCGAAGAGCAGGTCCCGTGCCTCCAGCAGGGCGAGGTCGGCCTCGTCCTCCACTTCGGCGACGGGCAGCAGCCGGGCCGCCTTGAGGTCGAGGAGGGTGGCGGCGACGACGAGGAACTCGGTGGTCTGGTCGAGGTCCCAGTCGGGCCCCATGGCCCGGATGTGGGCCATGAACTCGTCGGTGACCTGGGACAGCGCGACCTCGGTGACGTCGAGCTTGTGCCGGGAGATCAGCTGCAGCAGCAGGTCGAACGGGCCCTCGAAGTTGTCGAGCCGCAGCGTGAACCGCCCGTCGCCTGCGGCGGGCCCCCCGCCCTCACCACCCGGAGCCGCCGCGGTCCGCCCGGCCCCGGCACCGCGCCCCGCGGCGGCGCCACCGTCACGCGACGCCACGGACCCGTCCGCCCCCCGGGCCCCGCCCCGCTCCTCCGGCGCGCCCACGTGCGCTGCCGGCACCCCGCCGTCACGCGACGACGCGGGCCGGTCCGCCGCGGCCTCGTGCTCCGCGGAGGCCTCTCCGTCGGGGGCCGGGACGCCGTCTGCCGCCCGCGGGCCCGCCTCGCGCCCCTCAGGGGCCTCAGGGGCCTCAGGGGCGCGCTCCGGCTCCGCCGCCCCTTGAACCGGCTCCGGGCCCTCAGAGGCCCCTCCAGGGCCTTCCGGGACCTCTCCCGACGCACCGGGGCCCCGGCCCAGCGGACGGCGGGTCGGGCGGCCGGATTCGGCGGGGAGGGGCATCGGGGTCCAGAGGTGGCGCGGAGGGGACGGCATGAGGCCGGGCGGGGACACCCCGCGGCCACGAGCAGCCTAGTCCGGCCACCGGACCCCACGGCCCGCGCCACGATCCGCCCCTGCGGGTGTCGGCCCGCCCCTCAACCCCGCCGCCCGGCACCCCAGCCCTCCGGGGGCACCCCGGCCCGTACGGCGCGCACGCCGACCCCGCCGCCCGGCACCCCAATCCCTCCGGGAGGCACCCAGCCCCTCCGGCGTTTGAGGAGCGGGTCCGGGCAGAGCCCGGTGCCCGGCGGGGCCGGGTTTCGGGGGGGGGGGGGCCCCCCCCCCCCCCCCCCCCCCCCCCGGCCCGCGGGGGGGGGGGGGGGCCCGCCCCCCCCCCCCCCCCGCCCCCCCCCCCCCCCCCCCGGCCCCCGCCGGAGGC